>JANMGZ010000750.1:0-9136 GCA_031374905.1 Dolichospermum sp. OTE_70_metabat_362_sub | reverse complement strand
GGTATCTTGTTTATTAGCAACAGTTTTTGCTGTTTCTTGCAAATAGGGTTTGAGATCAATATCCAAGCCAATTTTGTACTCTTTAAATGGTACTGGCTGTTTAGCCCAGTCTAAATTACGACTTTTAGAAGCTAGGGTTTCTGGGTGGTACTTAGTTCGGTCGTGATAATGTTGGGCTATGGATTGCTCTATTTCTGGCATAGTAATTTTAATATCCTTGTATTTCTACTTTTAATTTTGACATTCATTAGTTCCATTAATTCGTGTTAAGGAGTACAATCTTAAACACTTAAAAATTAAAACCTCAAAATTGATGTTTTCTGCTAAAATTTTTAATCACTTACCTTGCAAAAGATTAACCAAATGATGCCTGTACGTCAAACTTTATCAACATCTGATATTCAACTTTCCTATTTAGAATGGAATCAAGGTCAAGAACCATTACTGTTATTACATGGTATGGCTGATCATGCTTTGGTTTGGTCAAATTTGGGAGATTATTTAGCAGCAGATTACCATATAGTTGCACCAGATATGCGTGGTCATGGTGAGAGTAGTAAGCCAGAACAAGATTATACTTTCGTAAGAGCGATCGCTGATTTGGAAACATTAATGGATAAAATGGCATGGTCTGCGGCTCATATCGTTAGTCACTCTTGGACAGGAAAATTAGCCGCTATTTGGGCTAGAGAGAACCCCACCCGCTTAAAAAGTATCACATTAGTAGATCCCATTTTTATCTGGAAAATGCCCAGTTTCCTGAAAATCACATTCCCTTTGTTGTATCGCGTCTTACCTTTCCTCAAAAGTATGGGACCTTTTGCTAGTTACGAAGAAGCTGAACAAAAAATTAAACAACTCAGCCAATATCAAAATTGGAGTTCTTGGCAACAGCAGGTTTTTCAAGCCGCAATTGAAGAAAAACCTGATGGTACGTGGGGTAGCAAATTTACCGTTTCTGCCCGTGATGGCATTTTTGACGCAGTAATGGAAATACCAGGTTTTATTGACCCAGTTGATACACCTGCCCTCTTTATACAACCAGAAAAAGGTGTGAACCGTCAAAATTGGCAAATTCAACCTTACAAGACTAACCTCAAAAACTTAAATTTATGTCAAGTTCCCGGAAACCATTGGCCATTTTTAAGTAACCCAACCGAATTTAATCAGACAGTCGCGGCCTTTTTAGCTAAACAAAAATGAGCTAATTTCCAATTTTCAATTATTATCAAATAATCCGGGTAATAGTGATCATACAAATTAATTATTAAAAAATAGTTATATTTTTAGATAATCCCGACAATAAAATTGGATCTTGAATTATATGGATATTAGTAATCTAGACTTATTTAACCAATGAATTCTGTATTACGACGGGTTTTTGTGTATTTTTTGTGTTTGGGATTTGTAGTCAGTTTAACCATATTTCCAATTTCTGCAAATCCTGTTTATACTCAAAATTCAAATTCTCTACCTGTAACCACAGAAATTCGTGGTGTTTGGTTGACTAACGTTGCTAGTGGTGTATTTTATGTGCCTTGGGGAATTGAAAGGGCTATAAATCAATTAGCCGCACTAAATTTTAATACTATTTATCCCGTAGTTTGGAATAGAGGTTTTACTTTTTATAAAAGTTCTTTAGCGAAAAAAGTCACAGGTTTAGATAGTCAACCTTTGCTGAATTTTGTTCATAGTGGAAATGATTTTTTAGCTAAGTTGATAAAATTAGCTAGAAGTAAAGATATAACAATAATACCTTGGTTTGAATATGGGTTAATGACTCCCCCTGATTCAGCCTTAGCTAAATTACATCCAGACTGGTTAACTATTGGACAAAAGGGTGTAGAATCTATTTCTGAGAATTTGCAAGAAGAGATGATAAATGGTGTTTATAAGCAAGCTTGGTTAAATCCTTTGCATCCTCAAGTACAGAATTTTATCCGAGGTTTAATTTTAGAAGTTGTCAAAAATTATAATATAGATGGTATTCAAATTGATGATCATTTCGGAATGCCTGTCCAGTTCGGTTATGATCCTTTTACTATAAAACTTTATCAAAAAGAACATCAAGGAAAAACACCGCCGAGTAATCCTTTTGATCAAGAATGGATGCGCTGGAGATCTAATAAAATTACTGTATTTATGGCAAGTATCTCTAAATCTGCAAAAGCAATTAAGCCCTATATAAAAATTTCACTTTCTCCAAATTCACAATATTTTGCTTATAAATACTATTTACAAGATTGGGAAAATTGGGTAAAACAAGACTTGATAGATGAGTTGATTTTACAAGTATATAGAAGTGAAAAAACATCCTTTATTGCCGAAATATCTAAACCTGCTATAGAATTAGCAAAGAAAAAAATTCCCGTAGCTATTGGCATATCAACAGGAAATTTATTAAGACCTGTAGATATTAATAGAATTAAGGAACAGATAAAAATAGTCCGTAATCAAAAACTTTCTGGATTCTCTTTTTTCTATTGGGAAAGTTTATGGGGTTATATTACTCCCGAATCACCTTATCAACGTCGTCGGGCTTTTTCAGAAATGTTTAATAATCAAGCTGTTAGACCATTAAAATTTAAGAAATCATAATGCAATTATCACCTCTTAAAAATAAATATCAACTTCTAAATTTTACATTAAAATGGATTTTTGCTACTTTATTAGGATTTTTATTGAGTTTATTTATGATTGAAATTAGTGAAAAACCAGATATGAGCTTTATGGAAGCTGCTATAGGTAGTTTGACAATTGCTATCCCTCAAAGTTATGTACTCAGAAAAACAATTCCTCCGCTAAACTGGGTATTATCTACTCTTTTTTCTTGGGTAATTATTGCCGCAATCGGGATTGGTGTTTTGGGTTGGACTGTGACTATTTCTACGTTTCTACCCACGCGGCTTTTTACAGGGATTATTTTTGGTAGTATTGGTGGTTTATTAATTGGTTTATCACAATGGTGGTTAGCTATTCCCCCATCATTTTCTTCAGGATGGAAATGGGTATTTGTGAATATGACGAGTTGGATGATAGCTATACCAATTGGTTCAACAGTAGGCTTATTTTTGCACAGAATTACTAATTTATTTTTAGGTGAAGTTATGGGATTAGCTGTTACCTGGTTATTAGTGGCAATATTCACAGGAATTTCTGTTGAGAAAATTATCAAAGATTTGTAATAAGCTGTCACACATTTAAATATATTATTTTTGGTTTTCTCAATTGACTAAAACGATAAAATAATTAAATTTATTTGGCTAACTAAGATTTTAACTGTTAAATAGTAGATATGATAAATTCAGGATATTCCAGAACAAATGGGATTAATTACCTATTATGCAAATTCATACAAATAGCTTTTCATGGTTTGATGTAGCAGATGATGTCAAAGAATTATTGATATTGGCTGCACAGACTTGGGAAAATACTGAAGAATCTACAAAATATATGCAGCAAGCATTAGCTAAAACAGGAGATAACACAGATGTTTTAGTTGCAGCTTATAGATATTTTTACTACAAAAATAATTATGTCCTAGCACTGACAACAGCCGAGAAAATAACCGCTAAAATAAAAAAAGCGGAAAGTCTTCCTGATAATTGGCAAGAACTTAAACCTATCCTAGTTAAACGTCAGCAAGAACCCCAAATCAGATTGTATTTAACTGCTTATGCTGCTTCTGGTTTGGTATTAGCTAAACTAGGAAAGATAGAACAAGCGAAGGAAATCAGTACCAGAATTAAAGGTATTGATGAAAAAAATGATTTTGGTGCTGGTATTCTTTTAGATATTTTAACCCGTCCACCAGAAGAAGATGATTAAAGCTGGGGATATAGAAACCCCTTACAAATGACAACCACAATTAACCACCAAAATACAAATCATGAATAATTGGTTATCTGTTAACTCTACTTCTTATCAAGTTCTGTCATCTTCTACGCAGAATAATGTTATCCTCCCTGGATTTTCTACATCTCCAATGACTCCTATCACTAAAATGCCTCAAACCTCTCCTCCTATAGTTTTCTTACCTAATTCTGCACAGTCCATATTTTAAAACTTATGCAAGGTAAGGATTTCTTTGTTGCTGAAAATGGACAACATCAAGTTTGTAAATCAGCAAGATCATGGGATTTACTGCGTGATAATTATCGTCTCTATCGCTTTTTAACTGAAGTCGAAGATATCCTCAAAAATGTTGAAGATGAATCAACTCGACTCCCAGAAATTAGAATGTTGGTAAGACGATTAATTATTAATTCCTATTGGGTACAAAGTCAATCTTTACAACCTGATTCAAAAACGGGAATCTCTGTTTTACTATTATATGATGAATTGGGATTTCCTCTAACTGTACAAACAGTTACATTTGCACCAGGAACAACTTCTAATATTCATAATCATGGAACATGGGGAGTAGTTGCGATCTTAAAAGGTCAAGAAAAAAATACATTTTGGCGACGCAGTTCTGATGCTGATTTTCCTGATAAAATTGAAAAAGCAGGTGAAATAAATCTATCCCCCGGTGATATTGTGAGTTTTACACCGCAGACAATACATCAAGTTCAAGCCATTGGTGAAGAACCAACAGTAACATTTAATATTTATGGAGAAACCAACCCCAAACAAAGATTTGAATTTGATGTAATTAACCACATTGCTAAGAAATTTTAAAGGTAGCGGCAAAAAAAGAAATAAGAGATTATGCTGATAAATATTTATAGAGAATAAGATCTCCGACTTCTTTTTCTATATTGTCAATAAATGAATAATTAATCTGAGAAGTCGGGGATCTAAATGTTAATCATCTTCCATCTGCGTTTATCTGCGTTCATCTGCGTTTAATTATTTCCTATCCAAAAATCCAAGCATAACCTTATAGGAGAAACAGCAATGGCCAGAGTAATTTTCTATGAAAAACCAGGTTGTAAAGGTGGTACAAAGCAAAAAGTTTTGCTAACAGCCGCAGGTCATGAAGTAGTGGTATGTAATCTATTAACAGAACCTTGGACAGTGGAAAAATTGCGGTCATTTTTTGGCGATCGCCCGGTCACTGAATGGTTTAATAAAGCCGCACCTACTGTAAAATCAGGAGAGGTGAATCCTGAAAATATCAACGCTGAAACAGCTTTGGTAATGATGCTTAGAGATCCTTTATTAATCCGTCGTCCCTTAATGCAAGTAGGGGATAAAAGAGAAGTAGGCTTTGATGTCGAGAAAATTGACGCATGGATAGGCTTGAAAGCCGTAGATGACTCTTTAAAACAAATCAGCGAAAGTCTCATGCAGCAAAACCTCCAGGGCTGTTCTCATGGACATAATCACGACCACCATCATGGTAAAGGTGGTTGCACAAATCACTGATAAGGATATGACAGATTAAAAAATCTTTACCCGCTTCTTTCTTAATCATCAAAGTTGTTAAGAAAAGAAAGGCGGGTAAAAGAAATAATTTATCTATAATCCTGTCTTTGAATATCCCGTAATCTCGCGGCATCACGCATATTATAATCAGTGCGAGTAAAGCGATTTAGCTGCATTTCAAAAAATTCCCGATTTGCTTGTAAATGCTTAGGATTTTCATCATCTAAAGGATATAAAAGGGCAGTTCTTAAAGCTTGAATTACCGCCGATGTGACATTATACATGGAACGTTGGAAAGTAATCCCCAATTGAATCAAGATATCCTCTTCCCCGCGACAATATTCTTGGTAATAATCAACAAGATATTGAGGCAAAAAGTGCAACATATCTTGCATTAATAATGTGGGAGGAATCCCCGCTGTACCGACGGGAAACACATCAGCATAAAGAATGCCATAATGGAAGTCTTTTTGATCTTCTGGAACTTGTCCCGCTTGGGCATTATACGACTTTGTGCCTCTAAATGGGGCTGTGCGATAAAAAACAGCTTCCACATAGGGTAATGCGGCTTCATATAGCCAAGTAAAACCCTTTGATTTGGGGATGATTTCATAACATTCACCATCAATATAAACATGATGATAAATGGGACGACCGGCGATCGCAAATATGCCATTAACAAGGAAATTCATAGCATCAGGTACACCTTTGAAACCACCTTCATCATAAATATCTGACATTTCAAAAAATACCGGTGCCATGACTTCCCAGAAAAGTCCTAAATTAGAATAATAGGACATCATCCGGCACTGTTCCAAGAACATATCAGGAAACAGTTTATAAAGTGCTGACATTAAAGGATTTTTCCGAAAATAAGCTTTAATGGCTTTATCAGCATTAGCTTTATATTCTTCTGAATCTAAATAGGCATCAAATTGATTAACTGGTGCATACATTTTGCGATGCCATAACATAGCTTGCATACAAGCTTCTGCAAATTCCATATTGATTCTGTCATGGAATAAATGATGGAAAATCTTGGGCATTTTGGTGGTTTCACCTTTTTCCATAAATGCCAAAAGTTCTGGGTGTGCAGTAGCTATACCTCGCCAAATTCTTAAATCAGCATCATCACCTGCATAGTGATTATGTAAGTCTAAATATTCCTGTGGTAAGAAATATTTAAAAGCTGGTAAAGGATCTAAAAATACTCTTTCAGCAATGTAAAGTAAATCCCGCCAATAAAAATCCATCGGTACAGCATAAGCTTTATAAATACCGATAATTTGCATTAAGTTTTCCGGTGTATCTGGCAACATTGAACCGCCAGCTTCTAAGCGATGAATAATTTCCGCAAATTCGTGTTTTGAAGGGGGGATTTTTGTAGTTTGTCTTTCTGGAGTTTGTACCATAATGTTTTGTTTTGGTTTATTTGTTGGCTTCCACACCCGCCTGGAACTTAAGTTCCAGGCTAATAGCTAAAGTTTACTAAAGTAAACTAGAGATTTTTGGAGATTTTTAGTCATCTTTAGATGACTTTTGCTATGAGACTGGGAATTCATTCCCAGGCGGGCTATATCACTGATGATTGATCATAATTACTTCAAAGCAATTACAGTTTTTTCGGTGGTGGGAATTGCCGCTACCATTGCGGTAGTTGTGGTTTCACTCCAACGCACTAACCAAGTAGGTTGTACTCCCAAAAAGATGATTAAGGATGCCAAAATTAGGGCGGGTACTTTTTCATTCCATAATACTCTAGGATAGTAAGCCAGATTATTTTGCAGCTTGCCAAAACAGGTGCGGTTAAGCAGAATGACAAAATAAACTGCGGTTAAACCAGATGCGACTACACATAAAATTGTGGGAATAGGAAAAGTTGAAAAACTACCTTGAAAGGAAATAAATTCAGCAATGAAACCTGTTAAACCGGGAATACCAGCACTAGCCATGCCACCCAAAACCAGTAAAGCACTAACTAGGGGTAAACCGCGAATAGGACTCATTAAACCATTCAGTTTGTCTAATTCTCTTGTGCCAACTTTGGTTTCGATAACTCCCACTAAATGGAAGAGAATAGCGAGAATAATTCCATGACTAAACATTTGAGAAACTGCACCAACTAATGATAAAGGTGTGGCTGCTGCTGCTGCTAGTAAAATATAGCCCATGTGGCCGATAGAACTATATGCTACCATGCGTTTGATGTCTGTTTGCGATATCGCGACAATTGCCCCATAAATCGCACTAATTGCCCCCCAAATTGCTAAATTTGGGGCGATAATCTGCCAAGCTTGGGGAAACATTCCTAAGCCAAATCGTAATAATCCATAAGTTCCCAGCTTTGCTAATACTCCACCTAATAAAATAGCGATAGGTGTGGAAGCTTCAACATAAGCATCTGGTAGCCAAGTATGGAAAGGAATTAACGGAATCTTGATGCCAAAACCTAAAACTATTCCGGCTAATAATACTAATTGCATTCCCGCTGAAATGTTTTGAGTCGCAACAGCATCAAAGGCAAAACTATGAGAACCTGTTAACCATACCATGCCTAAAAATGTGGCTAAAATGAAAGCGCCAGAAATAGCTGTATAAATCAGGAATTTCATGCCCGCATAAGCTCGTTTTTCTCCTCCCCAAATGGAAATTAGTAAATAAAAGGGAATTAATTCCAATTCATAAAACAGGAAGAACAAAAGTAAATTCTCTGATAAGAAAGCACCAGCAGCACCACCACTAACTAATAAAATTAGGGAATAAAATAACCGAGGGCGTTCTGTATCTTTGCTGCTACTGTAAATAGCAATCCAAGTTAGAAAGCTGTTTAATACCAACATTAATATTGATAAGCCGTCAACTCCTAATTGATAACTTAAACCTAATGTTTCATTCCAAGGTAGATATTCTATAAATTGCATCCCTGGATTGCTGATATCAAATTTTAACAAGATAAAAATATTCCACAGCAAAACTAAACCTGTAACGGTTAAAGATGCTAACCGAATCCGACTCGCTGGAACGTCTTTTGCTGGATAAAAACCGATGATTATAGCGGCTATAATTGGTAGCCAAATTAAAACACTCAACATATTTTTTAATTGACAATTTACAATTGATAATTGACAATTGGTAATAATGGTAATTACCAATTGATTTAAATGAATTAACTAACTAAACTAACCTTACCAGTATCTAAATCATAATAACCACCAACTATTTTGAGTTTATTGGCAGTGATTAATTCATCTAGAACTGGTGATGCTTTCAATTTTTCAATTTGCACCAAAATGTTAGCTTTACAGGCGTTTTCTAATCTATTTCCTGGTTGCCCTTGAGATCTTTCGACACCGGGCTTAATTGCCTCTAATAAGCTACCAATTTGCCCTGGTACTTGTGCGCCTTTAATTGCGGCATCTACAGCACCACATCTTTCATGGCCTAGTACCATAATCACTTTTGAGCCTAATACTAAACTCCCAAATTCTAGGCTACCAATTTCTTCTGTTATGGCAATATTACCAGCAACACGACAAACAAATAAATCGCCTAAACCTTGATCAAAAACTATTTCTCCAGGGACTCTAGAATCGGCACAACCCAGAATAGAAGCAAAGGGGTTTTGTCCTTTGGCAACTTCCCGTAAGCGGTTAGAACCTTGATTTTTATAGCGACGCTTTTGTTTGACAAATCTATCATTACCATCGAGTAATGCTTTGAGTGCTTCGTCAGGGGTAACAATGTTTTTAGCGGTGGCTGGTTCGGG
>JANMGZ010000748.1:0-2753 GCA_031374905.1 Dolichospermum sp. OTE_70_metabat_362_sub | reverse complement strand
GGGGAACTTGGCAAGTTAACCAAATGTCTACATAATTATTAAATAAATCATAACTTAGTCAAGTTTTCCTATAGATAATTACTAATACTTAGGACTACTATCTTACACTAATTTATGTACTTAATTAAGACACCTATCAGTGAAAATATTACAAACATTAGCTTTTAATCTTCATCTCTCAACAACCACAAACCACTATAAGTCATTCCCGAATCATCTGGTTGCACCAATAAAAAATGCAACCCTCGACTTAGCTGTTTTCGCTCTTGGTACAACTTCCCAGCAGCAGTAACTTCCTTATCTTCAAAGGTAGCCAAAACCCACCTATCTACCAAACCAGCCTCTAACACCAAACCATCAGGAGTACCAGCCATATAGTTCAATGATACAGGATTAGTTTCCTTTAACCACTGCGCTAAACGCATAGATTGTCGTCCACCGTAAATTACCACCCCAGGGATAGGAACTGTTGAAGCTAAACCTAAATTAATTGGCTTGAGAAACTCTGGTATTTGTAAAATAGGAATTGGCCGTTCTTTAAATTCATCCACAATATCACCAGAGGTCATCGTCGCAAAACGCCATTCTTCTCCCCAGAGATTTTCTGGTAATGGTACTGGTGGTAGTTTATCCACAGTTACAGGATATTTTTTCGCTTCTAACCACTGTTTTAACGCCAAAGTTCTGCGAGTAGCTTCAACTTTTATACCTAAATTATTTCCCGCAGTTGTAATTAAACTTAAAGACTGAGGACGAAATACTTGAATTAAATCTGGTAACTTTTCCCTACCTGCTAATTGTAATTGTTGAGCAACCCAAGTAGAGTTAGCCTGTGATTGCGGACAACTGGCCACAAACTCAAAACTGCGAGTTGCATCACAAACTAATAATTCCCATAATACCTGCCCCTGGGCATTTTGCAGCGGACTACGATAAAAATCAGCCTGCCAAATCAGACTCATTCCCTACTCCCTAAAAATTAAACAACTCAAAAAGTGAATTTAGCAAATTTAGGTTTCGACTAAATTCGCGGCAAATTCTATTGCTGCTTCTACTGTAGAAATTTTTCCCTCAGCTTGAGCAACACCAACCTCCATTAATAATTCACCTATTAGGGGTGATGCGGGAATGTTTAACGCCGTCATCATGTCTTTACCATTGAGTAAAGGAATAGGATGTGCAACTACATCATTTTTGTCAAGATAACGCTTGATTAAAGGTTCATAAGTAACTAACATACTTTCCTCAAACCTTCCTTTAGCTACAATATCATTTGCTAAAGCCAATACCAACACAGCCGGAAATAAAATTCCCATTTCCCGAAAGAGAAAATACTGTTTTCGCAAAGGCATATTTACCGTCTTTATTTCCGCAAACAGTCTTAATCCCGTTGTCACACCCCGAATTTCTGCGCGACTATAGGTAAGTTCTTGTAATTCAAGTTCGGCAATTTCTGGTTTGGAGTCAACCAGACAAGCGAGTTTAGCAATACTCAACCAGGATGTTTTTACAGTCTCCCGCACATAATTTGTTAATTCTTTTCCTAATTCCTGCCAACGTTGCTTAATTAAAGTATAAGCTTCATCAACAGCAATTAACTTAATAAAGCTTTTATCAGTAGCGTTTTTGAATAAACTAGTCAAAACACCATCTTTCCAAGCAGTATTTAGCCAAAATGTTCCGTGAGAAGTTGCCAACAAATAACCAACTTCTACCCGAACTCTTTCCGCTGCCACCTTGCGGATATCCTGTGCTAAACTGCGAATTGTCTCCTGAGTAGCTGGTTCAATAGTAAAACCCAGTTGGGCAGCTTGACGATAAGCCCGCATTAACCGCAAAGGATCATTTTGCAGATTTACAGGTGATATCATCCGTAATAGACCAGATTCTATGTCTTTATAGCCTTCGAGAGGATCAATAATTTCTTGAGTATGGGGATTGTAAGCGATCGCATTAATAGTAAAATCCCTTCTATGCAAATCAGTAATTAAACTTTCCCCCTCCTGTTGAGCAAAATCAGCCGTAGCTTCAGGAAACACCGCACGGGCAATTTGTCTTTGGGCATCAAGTAACACAAAACCAGCTTGATAACGTTGAGCAATCTTTCTTGCTACCTTCACCGCATCCACTGGGATAATAAAATCTAAATCCACATATTCCCGCACCCTCCCCAAAATCGCATCACGCACCGCACCACCAACCATATAAACAGGTTGGGGCAAATATTCCAGACTAAAAGGCCAATTTTTGGCAGCTAGACGAGAAACAACTAATTCAGACATTTTAATCAAAATCAATCCTATAACTAATGCTGATTATTTTGGATTAAGCTACATTAACTATAAAGCTTCTTAGAGTTGGTTCTATTATGTGTATTTGCGTGAATTGCCACTATGTAGACCGCTGCGTTACTTACAACGCCGTAGAAAACCAGCACCAACAGCCTCACTTAACAGAAACACCAGATTTTGATCCCAACGAACCTTCCATTAACGTTAATATTCGCACACACGGCGAAATCATTGAAATGGAATGGGATGTTGTTGGTTGTCTTAGTTTCAAACAAGAAATAGGTAAATGGTCTAAATTGCGTCCAGGTGAATTAGTCCCCACCTAAACTCATGAATTCCCAGTTATTTAGCAGAAAAATATATTTGCATTTACTTTGGAGACTTGCAAATAAAAAAATATCCCAGAATTTATTGTGGTGCAGGCATCTTGCCTGCTAATAATACTAGGACGGGCAAGATGCC
>JANMGZ010000729.1:0-3040 GCA_031374905.1 Dolichospermum sp. OTE_70_metabat_362_sub | reverse complement strand
CGCCAGTTACAGGATCTTGAAGGGAAGTCTCGCCAGTTACAGGATCTATAATGACTAATGGATTGCTGTTATCTTCTTGAAGTGTAGTAATATTTGGTTCTGGTTCCATATTGGGAGTGGAAGTGGAAAGGGGCATAATCTCGCTAGTTTCAGGATCTTGAAGGGTAGTCTCGCCAGTTACAGGATCTATAGGATTGCTGTTATCTTCTTGAAGTGTAGTAATATTTGGTTCTGGTTCTATATTGGGAGTGGAAGTGGAAAGGGGCATAATCTCGCTAGTTTCAGGATCTTGAAGGGTAGTCTCGCTAATTGCAGGATCTATAAAGAGTAATGGATTGCTGCTATCTTCTTGAAGTGTAGTAATAGTTGGTTCCATGATGGTGTAGTATCGTTGTTTTTTTCAATGTTTGATAAATTTCGGTTATGGCAAAGCTCATGCAATCAGTGGTTTCACGCCAGTTACACAAATGTTCGCTATAAATCTGCGTTAAGAAATAGCTCTAGACTGTAGTTGAGTAGCCAGAGTTAGTATTGATGACAGTACAGTATGGATAGAATTTCACAATCCTAAAGTAAATATGCGTAGTTGCCTCTAGGCTTAAGTAACTAGAGCGATTTTTGATGGCAATATGGGAATAGTAGTTAATGCCCTGGTATGATGAAACCTATTTGGCCTGTAGTTGAGTAGCCAAAGTTGGTATAGATAATTTTTTGTGGATGGTCAGATCAGGTTAACTTCTATGCTAAATAAAACCTTCATCAGATCCATGCTCATAAACAAAAGTTTTCACCTCATAATAATCAAATCCAGGTCTATTTAAGACTTGGGTTTTTGCCGACGACACCCAAACGAGGGAAGATGATAAAGTTTATGCCTGATTTGATTTAAGGACTCTTAGTTTTTTACTAACGAGAAAGTTTACTGTGATTGCCCGAAAACAGTATACCCTACATATTGTGCTATTAGCTGTGAAGTTTCTGTGAACTTGAGGTCAATAACACGCAAATTTCTGAGTTTGGCTTTTGTCATGGGCTGTAAGCACGACGATAAGACTTAGTCTGCGGTTATGATACTTGATCTAAATGGGAAAAATTTCTCTCCCCGGTTCTCAAGTCCCGCTTCCTGTTACTTAATCCCTCATTGCTAATGTCCAATCCGGACTTCTTTTAAATATTCTGACTACTTTTGATCTACTGTCTTTACCAGTAATCCTAATGTGTGGGTAATGCTGGGGCTGGTGTTTAATGGATGAATATGGGAATTTTGAGCAAAAATGTCTGCTACTGGTTGTCAACGGGGTAAACCCTGGTTTGATTAAGATTTAGCAGAAGAAGAGGAAAAAATCAAGAAGAAGAGAGAAAAATTTTTATCCCTGGTTGCTTATCTGGCATATACTCTGCCTTTCCAAGTACCACCACGCCCTTGCCAATGTTGTAATCCTGAATCGAGTGTCATTAACGTATACAATAAAGCGATAATGGGTAAGCTAAACGCAAAAACTGGAGAACATTTATAAAAGCGAGTAATTGGGAAATAAGCAAAAGTCATCAGCAGATATCCAATGAAAGAGGTGAGGGTAATCATCCAATTCCCAAATCCCACACCGAAAATAATTCCTATTGCTGGCAATAAATAAACTAAGGTCATTCCGAATAGGCTACCTATGAGGAGGAATGGGGAATAATTTAGTTGTGTATAGGCACTCCTGGCGACCATATCCCAAATTGTTTTGAGGGAATCGTAAGGACGTAAACTATAGGTTAGGGTGCTGAGTCCTAACCAGATTTTTCCGTTATTGGATTTGACAGCTTTGGCTAGGGAACAGTCATCAATTAGAGCTTGACGAATAATTTGCAGTCCACCAATTCTAGTTAGGGCTTCTCTACGGATGAGAATACAACCTCCAGCGGCGGCAGCAGTAGCTTTTTTAGGGTTATTCACCCAGGAAAAGGGGTAGAGTTTTTGAAAGAAAAAGACGAAAGCGGGTATTAATAGTTGTTCCCAAAAGCTTTGACAGCGCAAGCGCACCATGATAGATACGAGGTCTAATTTCTGTGTTTCGGCTTTGGCTACTAAACGGCGTAAGTTGTCGGGATTATGTTCTATATCTGCATCAGTAAGTAAAAAATAGTCTGGTGTTAATTCACTGGCTTTTTGCACACCTTGTTCCATTGCCCACAATTTTCCTGTCCAACCCGTAGGTAATGAGGTGCTGGATATAATCTGCAATTGCTGGGTTTTGTCGAGGATGTGGGCTACTTCTTGGGCAGAATTGGCTGTGCCATCCCTACTTTGATCGTCTACTAAAAAGATGGTGAAATTACCAGGATAGTCTTGGAGGAGAAGCGATCGCAAGCTAATGGGAATTACGTCCGCTTCGTTCCGGGCGGGAATTATGACACACACTGTCGGTAAAGTGTTATTATCAATATCTTTGTTTACTTCTAATTGGTGATTAACTCGCCAAAACTGCCCCCAAAATAAAAGTAAGAATATCCAAATTACTAGGGATAGAAGTGTCAAACTCAATATCATTGCTGCCATAACTGTCCCGTGACTCCAATTTAAAATTTAAAAGACAAATTCGCTGTTGCTGAGTGAAAGGATAGATTTTTTTTCACGCAGAGGCGCAGAGGCGCCAAGAGGAAGAGTTTGAGAAGTGAATTTTTTGAATTTCATTTCTCGATATGGCTATCAGCAATTTCATAAATTTAATTTTCACTGACTTGGATAGAATACAATGTTTGCTGATTTTGGGGAAGAATTTTCTCGTAATTCGGTTATGTTATTAAATATTATTTGGTGCTGAGGTAGGTATTTGATGCAAACACAAGATAGAACAAAAGTCAAGCAAGTTGTTGATGCGATAGCTGCGAGTCAAAAATATCTGCTTTCTATTCAAAATCCTGATGGTTTCTGGTGGGCGGAGTTGGAATCTAATGTTACTATCACGTCGGAAGCTGTTTTACTACATAAGATTTGGTGAACTGACAAAACCAGACCTTTACATAAAGTTGAAAATTATCTCCGTTCTCAACA
>JANMGZ010000723.1:0-11193 GCA_031374905.1 Dolichospermum sp. OTE_70_metabat_362_sub | reverse complement strand
CAGTAAGTACCAATTATGCTCTAATTCTTCTTGAATTCTCGCCCACGAATACTCTAATTTATCGCGTTCAATGAGTTTGTCTTTTTCAATCGCTTCCCGGACCTGACGCACAGCATTTAAATAGGTTTCACGGGTAATAGTACCAGCAGTTTCAGCTTCAGCTTGGGCGCGTTTTTTGATTGCTTCCAATAATGCTGTAGTTTCCTGCTTGACTTCATCTGTCTCGCCATTTTCACTGGTATGAAGGCTAATTTCTACGATTTCTATAGATTCAATATTGTTAGTAGTCATAGTTGCCACATCCTGTTGGTAAAGTTTACTTGTGGATGAATATTGCATCTGTAATGATCATAATTTAGTCATCAGTTAATTGGGGATTTATCAATATACTTATGACCAAAGATAGATCCTTAACGACTAATAAGTTGCCGTTCTAATTGAAGTAAAGCTTCCACGCGGGCTTCAGTTGCTGGGTGACTAGAGAAAAGATTGCCCAAAAACTGCCCAGAAATAGGATGAATAATTAATAATGGTTCAAAAGCTGGATTAGCATTCAAAGGCATTTGTTTGGCTGTAGATTCTAACCGTTGTAAAGCCCTAGCTAATGCGCGAGGATTACCTGTTAATTTTGCCGCACCAGCATCAGCAGAAAACTCTCTGGTGCGGGAAATTGCTAATTGAATAATTGTCGCAGCCATAGGGGCAAAGATGACTGTAGCTAATACACCCAAAGGATTGCTACCTCTCTCATTATCCCGTGAACCGCCACCAAACCACATACTATAACTGAGCATTTGCGCGAGGAAAGAAACAGCGCCAGCGACAGTGGCCGCAACTGCTTGAGTTAAGGTATCACGATTGATAATGTGGGTAAGTTCGTGGGCAATTACGCCTTCTAATTCATCCTCTGGGAGGATGTCTAAAATCCCATCGGTGACAGCGACAGCCGCGTGTTCCGGATCTCGTCCTGTAGCAAAAGCGTTGGCAGTTGGACTAGGAACAATATACACCCCCGGCATGGGAATATTAGCACGAGTAGATAATTTTTGAACGATGCGATACAGTCCTGGTGCTTCTGCTGCGGTGACAGGTTGGGCATTATATACTGCTAAAGCAATCTTATCTGATTGATACCAAGAAAATAGGTTAGTCGCTGCTGCTAACCCAACTCCTATGACTAAACCCCCCGTACCACCAATTACCCAGTAACTAATTGCTATCAACAAGCCACTCAGAGTAGCTAGTAAAATAGCGGTTTTTAGTTGATTTCCCATCTTAATAACTCTCCTACTTATGCTGTATTAATTTTTGTAACTTTGTCTGGACAACAGCATCTTTTTAGCCACTCCTTGATTGTATCGAGTTCAAATTTGAGGTACAGTGATGAAAACCTGTCACTAAAGTACGGTTTTCCGTTTGAGGCTGATTAAATAAAAGATCCATAATGTTACAACAGACAGAAATTCGTGTTCCCATTGCCATTAGTTTAGGTGCGATAGCTGGGGCTTTAAGTCGCTATTATTTAACTTTATGGTTTACAAATCGCTTTGGTTTTGGTTTCCCCTATGGAACTTTTTTTATTAATATTAGTGGTTGTTTAACAGTGGGGTTTTTTGCAACTTTAGCAATGGAAAAAACAGCAATGATTTCTCCAGAAGTTAAGTTGATTGTTTCTACAGGATTTTTAGGGGCATATACTACTTTTTCTACTTTCGGTTTAGATACAGTTGGCTTATTACAACGTGGTAATTGGTTAGCTGCTGCTGGTTATTTTTCAGGTAGTACAATCTTGGGGATTATCAGTGTGCAATTAGGGATGATTCTTGCTAGAATGTTCAATTAAAAGTTATTGAAAATTAGTCAATACAGAAAATGGTGCAAACACAATCTTTTATCAATGAAAATTCTTTAACAGAAATATTACCTGGAGGAAATAACCCAGATGCTTTTGAATTAGCCCAAGCATGGTATCCAGTTCACTATCTTCAAGATTTAGATAAATCAAAACCTACTTCTTTCACTCTTTTGGGTAAAGATATTGTAATTTGGTGGGATAAAAAAAACTCATCTTGGCAAGTATTTATAGATCAATGCCCTCATCGTCTTGCACCTCTTTCAGAAGGAAGAATTAATGAAAATGGACTATTAGAATGTCCTTATCATGGTTGGGCATTTGCTGGAGATGGTACTTGTAAAAAAATTCCCCAACAAGTTGCAAGTGGAAAGGCAGAAACTTCTCCCAGAGCTTGTGTTTCATCTTTACCAACAACAGAAAAACAAGGATTATTATTTGTTTATGCTGGTAATCCAGAAAATGCTGTCAATACGAAAATTCCTGTCATTGAACCAATAGAAGCAGCACCAGAAGGATGGGTAATTATGAACACTTTTCGAGATGTTCCTTATGACGCTAATACCTTGCTAGAAAATATCCTTGATCCTAGTCATGTTGCTTTTACTCATCATCGCACAGTTGGAAATCGCGCCAATGCTGCACCATTAGAATTAGAAATAGTTGAATCGGGAAAAAATGGTTTTGAAGGGATTTGGAAACAAGGTTTAAAACCGGGACAATCAGGAAAACTTTCTACAACATTTATTGCTCCTGGTTTGATGTGGCATGATATTAATGCTGAAAAAGGCAGAATTTTAACTGTTGTTTATGCTGTCCCAATTCGCAAAGGTGAATGTCGCATAATTGCCCGCTTTCCGTTTAAGTTTACAGCTAAACTACCAGGATTTTTTATTAAAATTCGCCCTCGTTGGTATGTGCATATTGGTCAAAATGGCGTTTTAGAAGATGATCAAATTTTTCTCCATTATCAAGAACGTTATTTAGCAGATAAAGGTGGTAGTCCTAATTTTAATAAAGCCTTTTACCTAGCGACAAAAGCAGATACTTTTGTTTCTGAGTTTCGTCGCTGGGTAAATCAATATCATGGAGAAGCATTTGCCGAAAAATCTTTACCACCACGGTTACTAAATAGAGAATTATTGCTAGAAAGATATCATTCCCATACAGAAAAATGTGCGAGTTGTCGCCAAGCTTTAGCAAGAATTAAACAGTTAAAATTTTGGTTTGGTGTTTTTACTATTCTGGCTTTAGCTAGTAGTCCTTTATTGGCATTTTTCGTAGAAACAAAATCAATTTTATTTGTGATAACAGAAACATTTATTCCTTTGTTATTAGGTGCAGCATGGTGGAAATTAAGTCAGTTAGAAAAGCAGTTTTATCAAGGAAGAATCATCCCCCCGCGCAATTTACCTGAGAAAAAAAGATAAATTGGCGGTTTCAAACTGATGTAAGAGTATTAATTGGGGAGAGTGCCAAATAAAAAAATATCCCAAAATTCCTTGTGGTGCAAGGCAAAATACCCGCTATGATCTAGGACGGACATTATTCAAAACTTTTAATTATCTATATCATTAATTTGAAACTCAAAAGAAATAATCCATTCCATGTCTTTAACGGTTGGATCATTTAACTGTAAGCGTCCCCAATATGTAGATGCTGTATAGCTAAAAGTTAGGTTATTGGTATTGCTGCGTTTAAATTGATGACTTAATGTAAGGCTACTAACTTAATTGTTAAAATACTCTCTTTATCTTCTGAAAAATCCAGATACTTGCCAAGATACAGCACTTCCCGATGTTATGAGGTACATCTTAGCTCCCTCCTCGCAAGCGAGGAGGGGGTTGGGGGGTGGGGTTCTTGTATCTCATAAGAGCGGAAACCGCTGTAGTATGATGAAGATATAAACTTTAACAACCAAAATAATGATAAAAAAACGGCCAATTGCAGTTGACTTATTCGCAGGTGCAGGTGGCATGACATTAGGTTTTGAACAAGCAGGGTTTGATGTCCTTGCCTCTGTAGAAATAGATCCGATTCATTGTGCAATTCATCAATTTAACTTTCCCTTGTGGACTATTTTATGTAAAAGTGTTGAAGAAACAACAGGAGAAGAAATTAGGAATAGTTCTAAAATTGCTAATCAAGAAATTGATGTAGTTTTTGGTGGTCCACCCTGTCAAGGTTTCTCATTAATTGGCAAACGTTCTTTTGATGATCCGAGAAATTCTTTAGTTTTCCATTTTATTAGATTGGTTGTAGAATTACAACCTAAGTTTTTTGTGTTGGAAAATGTCAAAGGAATGACAGTAGGTAAACACAAGGAATTCATTGCGGAAATAATTACTCAATTTTTCAAAAGCGGTTATCAAGTAAATGCAAATTATCAAGTTTTAAATGCAGCTAATTATGGAGTACCACAAAATCGAGAAAGGTTATTTTTATTAGGTGCGCGAGAAAATATAGAATTACCAAAATATCCAGAAAAAACTACATTTCTCAATAAAAAATGTCCTACAGTTTGGGACGCACTACAAGATTTACCAGTCATAGAAAACTATCCAGAACTATATCAACAAGATTGGATAATTACAGATTTTTTCAAACCTAGTAATTATGCTAAAAAGCTGCGTAATCTTGCGACTGCAAAAAATAACTATTCCTATAAACGTCAATATGATCCGAATTTACTAACATCAAGTTTAAGAACTAAACATTCACCTGAATCCATGGAAAGATTTGCTTCTACACCTCATGGTAAAATCGAACCAATCAGTCGTTTTCATAAACTTGATCCTGATGGTTTATGTAATACTTTAAGGGCAGGAACAGCTAGTAATAAAGGTGCATTTACTTCTCCTCGTCCCATACATCCTTTTATCCCCAGATGTATTACTGTTAGGGAAGCTGCACGGTTGCATTCCTATCCTGATTGGTTTAGATTTCATCCGACAAAATGGCATGGTTTTAGACAAATTGGTAATTCTGTTCCTCCACTTTTAGCGCAAGCAGTAGCAGAGGAAATTATTAAATTTTTAGAAATCAAGTCTTTTAAACGTCCAAAAATTAAAGATTTAGGTGATATTAGTTTATTAAAACTTGATATGTCAGCAGCAGCAAAATATTTTGGAGTTAATCCTCATGTTATAAAACCGAGAACCAGAAGAAAAAGGAATATTTCGGATTTAGCTAATACAGCGATTTTATTGTAGCTACATTAATTATTTCATTATTATAAATTCAATATGGAAAGACCAAATTTAATCTCAGATGCAGCTAATCTCCGAAGGATATATCTTAGACCCCACATTCCGGAAAAACAATATCCGAACGGTAATATTGCTATTGTCGAGGTACGATTAGAAGATGGTAAAGCTTTTGGAATGGGTGCAACATCTAAAGCCAAGAGTCCAGCACCTCTACCACAACCTAAGTCAAATGGTGGACAATTTGAACCTGCTGTAGATTCTCACTCAAAACGTATTATGGATACTGATGCGGAATATAAGGTTTTATCAGCTATTGCAGAAACTTTAGAATTTATCTACAATAACAATAATAACCGCGTTAGAGGGCAACTGTATCTTTACACAGAAAGAAAACCTTGTGAAAGTTGTCAACGTGTTATCAATCAGTTTGAGCAAAAATTTCCTGAAATAACAATAAATATTTCCTGGACATATCCTTATCCTCCGAGTAGCAATTAACTATGACATTCATATTGCATAAAGTTGAAAAGTCTCCTCTAATCTTAGCTAGTGAAATTCCTGATTCTTTACGTTTAGTCATAGAGAGAATTCAGGGATATTCTTATGCAGAATTCTATGAAGAAAAAGACATTCAGAGAATAAGTTTAGAAGATTGTTTAATCAGAGTATTTGATGCAATAGAAAAAGAAAAAAATAGTTTAGATATAAGTTATTGCTATTTTTTTATGGCTATAGTTATGGGAATCGCTGTGCAACCAACAATTAAAACTTATTTACCTCGTGAGACAATAACTGGTAATATATTTCAGTATCTTTTTCGAGATTGGATATATTCTCAACATAATTATCAGCCAAATTTTAACGTTTCATTTCGGGATTATCAGAATTATTTGGGACAATATCAGGCTCTGGATGAAGCTGTTGATGTTTTTGAGAATATGCTGCAAGCACTAGAATCTGTGAAAACTAGAGAAGCCATATTAAATATTTTAGATGATTGCTTCCAGGGTTATGCTATTTTTCCAGGTTCGCAAGGTAGACGGGAACTTTTTGATTGGTGGTTATTAGATGTTGTTCCATCTGTTTTTTGTGGACGTTTACCTAAAAATATTCATACTTTAAAGGGAGTTGGTAAAATGACTCAACATATTACTAAAATACGGAACTATTTTTTTAAAGTAGTCGGGAATAATCAGTCTCAAGGAAATACAGATTTGGAAAAACAAGATTCGTTGTTGAGATTTTTGGCTAAATAGTTTCTGATAAACAAGATTAATATAAATACTAATATCTATTCCCAAACAATTTCCATATTTAAAATAAATCTTGGTTAAATATTTTCAACTGATAATTTTTGAAAAAAGCTTATTGCTATATTTGAACTGACAATATATAAAGGTTAATTATGCTGTTTCTACAAAAACTGTAACTGCGGCTACAGCTATCAGCATTTCATCATTTTTATCGTTGAGAGAAGTAATTGCTAAACCATTAACCACCATTCCCCCTGCTTCTAATATGAGGGTTTTTTGACCAAAAGGAAGAACAGCTAATACTTCTGCTTCTCTTACTTGTTCGGGATAGGGAACTGCAACTTTTACTTCTACAATCATCTCATTAGGATCTTTTAACCCTACTACCTCCATAATACCAAGCAGAGCATTATGAGCGATCGCATTCCTCACTGCTCTTGCTGCTGCTACCGTAGGTTCTTGTCCATGCTGGTCTACACCCATACCCATTTCGATAATAAACCGTTTTAGTGCCATAAAGTTTAAAATTTTCTCTTGTTTAAAATCAAATTGTATCAATTAATATTCTATTATTTTTAATAAACCTGAGATATTCTATCCGGGGTACTGATTGTCTAGACATGGGTAAAACTGGATAAAATATTTTTTCTTGCTACATATTTATTAATATCTTTCATCTGTATTTCGCTTGATAGTAGTTTCAAATGTATTTTACCAATTCTATTATACTGAATAAAATAATCTTACCAGATTTACCCTGTAATTATTCAGCCTATACTATACTATACTTTGCGATGCACATCAATCGTCGTCAATTTCTCACTATATTGGGACTAACCACCATAGCCACCCAAATTCCTCCAGTTATCGCCCAAAATCCACCTACTAACCTTAAACCACCACGACTAAAAATAGGTGATACCATTGGCTTAATTTCCCCTGCTAGTATTATTGAAACCCAAGATATAGAAGATGCAAAACAAGCTTTAGAAAAATTAGGTTTACAAATAAAAACTGGTACACATATTTTAGATCGTTATGGATATTTAGCCGGAAAAGATGCAGACCGCGCCCAAGATATTAATATCATGTTTGCTGATCAATCTGTCAAAGCAATTATTGCCATGCGTGGTGGTTGGGGTTGTAATCGAATTTTACCATTACTTAATTATCCTCTAATTCGGAGAAATCCCAAAATTATTATTGGTTATAGTGATATTACGTCCTTATTATTAGCCATTAATGCTCGCAGTCAATTAATTACTTTTCATGGAGCAGTAGCAACATCAACCTGGAATCAATTTACAGTTGATTACCTCAAATCCATCCTGTTTGATGGTGAATTAGTTACAATGGAAAATAACGCCACACCAACCGGAAAAATAGAAGTAATTACCCCTGGAAAAGCCAAAGGAAAATTAGTTGGTGGTAATTTATCCGTTTTATCATCAATGATTTCTTCATCTTATTTACCATCATGGCGCAAAAATATTTTATTTTTAGAAGATATTGGTGAAGATATCTACCGCATTGATAGAATGCTCACTCAGTTAAAAAATGCCGGAATTCTTGATCAAATTTCGGGTTTTATCTTTGGACAATGTACAAATTGCCAAGTAGATGATCAACCTGCATTTACATTAATAGAAATATTACAACAGCATATTAAACCATTAGGAATCCCGGCTTGGTATGGTTCTATGATTGGTCATATTCCAGACAAATTTACAATACCTATAGGTGTAGCAGTAGAAATAGATGCTGATTATGGACGAATTAGGATGTTAGAAGCTGCTGTCAGCTAACTACATCTTTACTTATAAAAGTATATTCTCTAATAAGTATGGTTACGTTTTTTGATAACATGATAGAGTGCGTTTTCTTAACGCACCCTACAAAAGACAAAAATGCACAATTCGTATTTGATTAATTTTGTTAATGCGTAACTCCTAATTACTATAAAGGTTAGTGTTTTTATACATAAAAATTTTCGCTATTTACCATTTTGTAGTGTTTTTTTGGCTACTATCCACTAAGATTCATTTTTAACTAGTGTCAGTTAAGAAAGTGTCACTATCTACACTAGCCATTTGATTTTAGAAAAGATATCCTTAGTGAATGCAAGGAGTGATACCACTTCAGCTTATATTTGTTACAAGTTCCCTAGCACTACTTATACTTTTTGTTATTTCAGTTGCGGGTTTCAAATGTTACAAAAATAGTGAATTGGTAGAAAGTTATACGGGGAACGCTTGAGTTGAAAAACTCAGGCGTTTTTTATGTGTCAAGTAGTTGTACTCGTACCATTAGGGTTTGTTGTGTAGTTTTCTAACTCCTTCTTTTTTCCTACTTGACTTTTATTCAACAAAATATCCCACCAATAATGCTGTAATGGCTTATTGGTGGGACTTGTGGTAGTTTAGTTAACAGTTTTTTTCTAAAGCAAAAACAAGTAAAAATCCAGTCTTTTTTTAGAAATCATCAAGAAATTGACCAATGCGACTAATTACAGGGTCTACTTCTTGCGCCACGCTAACGTTATCAGGTACGGCTTGCGCCTTGCTATCAGGAGGAATATACGTAAGTGGTTGCTGACCAAGACTGATTGCCAAATTTGCAACTTGTTGAGTAAGTTGCAACATTTGACTTTCCATGGACTCTAAACGATGAGACTCTGTAGCCAAAAAACGTTCCTCGAAACTGGTCATTTGACGTTGAATTTCATCAATTTTTTGTTCAACCGTAGTTATATTTGCTGTTTTAGCAACTGGTTGTACAGATTCTGGGACACACAAAACTTTCCAAAGAGCCTCTTTACACAGGTCACTAAAAGTTTTATCTGGCTGTGCCTCCAAGTAGTTTTCCACCTGTGCTAATAAGCTTTCATCAGCAATATCTGGATTGAACGTAACGGATTTAACTACCTTTTTTGACCATTGGAACATCAGTTTTATGACCTAGCAGCGCGAACAGCAGCCGATAATTGCGCCTCTCCATAAATATACTGCCCCAAGGCATTAGCTTGTCGAGAAGGTGCAGCTAAGTAAGCATTAATTTTAGCTTCTTTGAGGAGACGTTGTATATCTTCCCAGAAAAACTCTCCACCACCACCTGTAATAATCACATCAGTTACCCGTTCTGGTAACCACGCTAACACCCGAGAGCAAATTTCCCGTGAAAACTGTTCTGTGAGATTGGGGAGAAAATCGTCCAAATTAGTAGGCTTACTAGCACCTTTGGGACGGTAAAAGCGATCGCCTTTGGGTTTATTAACCGCAGAAATCAGCGCTAATGATTGACTATCAGCACCATCTATTTCCTTAGCTACCACTTCATAAAATTTGCTCATCCCAAAGTCTTCACTCTTAGAAGCGGCTCTGGCAAAGCGGAAATTATCCACCATGATCATATCAATGGTTTGGTGACCGATATCAACAATCCCCACAGATATTTTCGTAAAATCGGGAACTGTTACTGCCTTATTAGGTTGAGTTTCTGACCACAGCAAACTGCCATATCCTTCCGGCATTACCCAAACTTTGGTAATGTTTAAAGCTAAAGACTCGCCTCGGAAGTTAACGACATGATTTCCAGTTACCAAGCCAGTTAACTGTGCCTTTTCTTTCTCAAATTGTTCTAAAGACAAGAAAGGTAGACCAAGGACAACTGAAATTTCACCTTTGAGCTTAAAGTATCCAGCGCATGATAATACTTTAATCAGTGCATCTTCTACTTTTGATTGGCCAACGCCAAGATTTGCCCCAAAATCGGCGGCTAATTGCCCCACAGCATAGCCACTACCTTGATACTCTAGCCACAAATCCATCAGTGGGTCAGTTGCCTTAGCTTCAAATACACCACCACGAATTTGCTCAATTGATGTTTGCTTCACATTAGAAGGAATAAAAGCCACATTAACAGGTTCACGGCTCACACAAGTTTTTGTGGAGGTTCTGCCTAAATCAACACTGAGAATAGTTTGATTCCCAATATTGCTGGGCTTGATAGAATTCATTGGCGTAGCTGCTGCGGTTTGGCGGTTCATGGGAATGGCAGCAGCATTCATGGGATTAGCTGCGGAAGGTTGGTCTGTCATGAAATCTCCTCTGTAAAAAGTTATCATGCTCATCTTACAAAAAGGTGAGCTACAAAAAATTTTAGGTTGGGTTAAGTGTAACTAGAAATACGTCAAAATTGAGAACAGGCAATGATCAATTTTTTATTATTTAGCATTTTCGATGGCAGTTTTGAGCAAAGGTCAAGCTTTTATTCGTTAGTTAGTGTTTTTTACGCTTGTACTTGAATTGCCAACAAATAAACACTATAGCAGTCCTACTTTAATTGCTAAAATTACTTGAAGAAGATAGTTGTCATCATTCCTCGTTTGTCATAGTGGGAGAAAAATCATTAATTCCCCCCACTGCCCGTTTTAGCTACACAGTTGATGTCAAGGATTGAACCCTCGATTCAGCAGACCATTCTAATGGGTTCCAAACTCTTTCTTCTAAAGCCATTTGCTCAATTAAACTAGCCAAACGCAAGGCTTTGAGAGCTTGTTCACCACCGACAGAAGGCTGATTACCACCACGGACACAATTAACAAAATGTTCTAACTCTGCGCTGAGAGGCTGAACGTTATTGGTATACACCTTTTCAATTAAACCATCTTGTCTATATAAGACTTTTTGGTGGTCAATGAATGGATTTATAGGGGTTTGCCGATGGACTAAAATTTCATTATTGAGAAAATCTGCTTCTGTGAATGAATTTTTACAATGGGCAACTAAGCGACGAATTTTGCGGTGAGTAACTTTGCTGGCTGTCAGGGTGGCAACAATACCATTGGCAAAGCCCAAGGTCGCAGTTACATAATCTAAAT
>JANMGZ010000715.1:0-4105 GCA_031374905.1 Dolichospermum sp. OTE_70_metabat_362_sub | reverse complement strand
AACTATTAGAGGGGAGAATTATTTGGATGATTGCAAAAGGAACAGCGCACCGTTCAGCAGTGGTAAGAACAGACTATTTATTTAAAAAAAGATTGGAAAATCGTGCTTGGGTATCTAGTCAAGAACCCGTAAAATTAAATGATAGGTCTGAACCAGAACCGGATATTTCCGTTGTGAAAATTGATCCTTTGGACTATGCAGATCATCATCCTACACCATCGGAAGTTTATTTAATTATTGAAGTTGCAGATAGTAGTTTAAAATTAGATTGTGAAACTAAAGCCAAAGCTTATTCTTTGGCAGGAATTAAAGATTATTGGGTGTTAGATGTCGTGAAACGTGAATTACACATTTTCAGAAAACCGACTCAAAACGGTTATGAAAGTCAGGTGATTATTGGTGAAGATGAAACAGTTTCACCTTTAGAGTTTCCTAATTTGCAAATTCGTTTATCTGATATGTTACCCCCCTTGTGAAAAGTGATTGTATCTCAGATCCCCGACTTCTCAAAGAAGTCGGGGATCTAAATTTACATATATTAAGAACTTATAGTTATGAATCAACAAGTTTCTAAAGCTTTATTTCAGAAAAAAGCATTGAAAAATGCCTTGGGTAATTTTAAATTTCCTCCAGATTTAGAAGAACGTCACAAAATTATTAAAAAATGGATTGAGGCTTTCAATTCAGGGACACTTAACCAAGTAAAAGAGATTTCTTTACATGGGGATTTTCTCCAAGATATCTTTCAAAATGTTTTAGGTTATTCTTCCATTATTGAAGGTGGTGGTAAAGTTTGGGAAATTCACGCTGAACAAACTATTGCTGACGGTGGGGGTACTGCTGATGCTGCTTTGGGATTTTTTACCGCAACGGAAAATAATAAAGGTAAGGTAAAATTACAGGGTAAAGTTGTTGCACCAATTGAATTAAAAGGGACAAAAGATGATTTAGATAGACCCGCACCAGGGAGAAAAGAATCCGCAGTTGATCAAGGTTGGCGTTATGCTAATTATACTCCTGATTGTCATTGGATTATTATTTCTAATTATCGAGAATTGCGATTATATCATACTAATAAGACTCCGGCTTATTATGAAAAGTTTTTATTAGTTGATTTGGCAGATTTAGAGGAATTTAAAAGATTTTATTTTCTGCTTTGTCGGACAAGTTTTTTACCAGTTAAAGATGTATCTACAGTTGATAGGTTGTTAGCCACTTCCGAGGAAGCACAAGAGGAAATTACCAAGCGGCTTTACGAAGAATATAAACAAGTTAGATTAAATATAGTTAGAGATTTTCGTTTTCGCTTTGGTAGTAAATTAGATATTCATAATTCTGATCAAGTATTAATTGAAAAAGCCCAAAAAACTTTAGACAGAATTTTATTTATTGCTTTTTCTGAGGATAGAGGACTATTACCAGAAAAGACAATTGCTAAAGCTCATGATAGCAAAGATGCTTATAATCTTTGGTCAATTTGGGACAATTATAAGGCTGTTTTTCGTTGGGTTGACCAAGGTAATGAAGATCCGCCAATTCCCGGTTACAATGGCGGTTTATTTAAACATGATCCAATTTTAGATACACAATTAGATATTCCAGATTCTTTATGTACTCAACTTAAACAACTGACTCGCTTTGATTTTGATTCGGAAGTTTCTGTAGATATTTTAGGACGAATTTTTGAACAATCAATTACAGATTTAGAAGAATTAAAAGCTGATGTTGCTAAACAGGAATTTGATAAAAAACAAGGTAAGCGAAAAAAGTTAGGCGTATTTTACACTCCTGCATATATTACTCAATATATTGTTGAAGTTGCAATTGGTGGATATTTGCAAAAACGCGAAGATGAATTAAGAGAAAAGTTTAAATTAGCAGAATTTGCAGATACAGCAGAAAATCAAAAACGGGAAATTGAATTTTGGTCAATTTACCGAGATGAAGTATTAGTAAAAACGCGAGTTATTGACCCTGCTTGTGGTTCTGGTGCGTTTTTAATTGCGGCTTTTGATTATTTTACAAGTCAGTATCAACGAGTTAATGATAATTTGCGATTTCTGAAACATCAAACAAAGAATAATGTAGAGACGTTCCATGGAACGTCTCTACAATCTTTATCGGAGATGTCTATTGAATTAGATAAAACTATTCTCATAAATAATTTATTTGGGGTTGATTTATCTCCAGAGTCGGTAGAAATTACTAAGCTATCTTTGTGGTTAAAAACTGCAACTCAAGGAAAAACTTTAACTTATTTGGATGATAATATTAAAATTGGTAATTCTATTATTGCTGATTCACAATTTACAGATTTACCTTTTGTTTGGGAAAGTGATTTTTCTCAAGTGTTTAGTGAAGGTGGTTTTGATGTGGTAATTGGAAATCCTCCTTATATTCGTCAGGAGTTGCTATCACCATTTAAACCTTATTTACAGGAAAATTATCAAACTTATGACGGAGTTGCGGATATTTATATTTATTTCTATGAGAAAGGTTTAAATCTTCTGAAACCAGAAGGAATACTTTCTTATATTGTGACTAATAAATGGTTGCGTTCTGGTTATGGTGAACCTTTGCGTCGGTTCTTTTCTGTGTCAAGTGTGTTTGAACAAATTATTGATTTTGGACACGCACCAATTTTTGCAGACGCTGATACTTTTCCCTGTATTATCGCAGCCAGGAAATCTGAAATTTCCAATACAGAGAATGGGAAAAAATCGGTTTTAATTTGTTCTGTTCCGTGTGAGGATTTGAAAAATATTAATCTCTCTCAATATGTGCAGAATCAAGAGAATAGTTACACTATTCCTTGGTCACGTTTTACTGCTAATGCTTGGAGTTTAGAACCTCCTGCGGTTGATGATTTAATGCGGAAGATTCAACGGGTAGGAGTTCCATTAAAAGAGTTTGCTGGAGTTAAACCAATATGTGGAATTAAAACAGGTTTTAATGAGGCTTTTTTCATAGATGATTCTACTAAGAATAAGTTAGTTCAAGCTGATCCAAAATGTGCAGAAATTATCAAACCATTATTGAGAGGTCAAGATATTAAAAGATGGATTCCTGAATGGGATAAATTTTGGATAATTTTTGCTCACAAAGATATAGATATAGAACAATATCCTCTTATTAAAGAACATTTAGAAATTTATAGAAATAAGTTAGAAGCTAGAGCCGGTAAACAGTTATGGTGGCAATTCCAAGCATCACCAGCATTTTATCATCTTTTTGAACAACCTAAACTTATTTATCAGGCAATACAATTTCATCCAGCTTATAGCTATGATACAGAAGGTTATTTTACAAATAATAAAACTTTTATATTGCCAAATGCTGATTTATATATTCTTGGAGTTCTCAATTCTCCCCTGATATGGTGGTATAATTGCCGATATTTACCACACATGAAAGATGAGGCTTTAAACCCGGTTGGTTATTTATTTGAAATCTTACCTATTGCACAACCCGCGGAAAAAATACGCGCAGAAGTAGAAGCAATTGTCACGCGGTTAATTGAGATTACCAAACTCAACGGACAAGTTTATAAAGATGTTCTCGAATGGTTGCAAATAGAATACAAAATTGAGAAACTGGGAAATAAACTAGAAGATTTCGCAACTTTGGAATTTACAGATTTTGTAGAAGAAGTTAGAAAAAGAATGCCAAAATCAAAAACTGTGAAAAAATCTTCAGACCCTTTAAGTATCCCAGCTTTTACAGCTTTACGGAAAGCACATAATGATTATGTTCCCGAAATCCAAAGTCGGAAAAACGAAGCTTTAAAATTAGAACATCGTCTTTCTGATTTGGTTAATCAAGCTTATCAACTCACACCAGCAGAAATTGATTTAATGTGGAAAACAGCACCACCAAGAATGCCTATAAAATTGTCTGAATCAGGATATCCAGGATTTAAGGATGTTCAGGATTAAGAAATTACATATTTTTGATGATTCGGAAATTATCTTAATATTTTAATTCTGAAAATAATCAGAAATTATCTCATCACAATAAAATTGTCTGAATCAGGATATCCAGGATTTAAGGATGTTCAGGATTAAGAAATTACATATTTTTGATGATTCGGAAATTATCTTAATAT
>JANMGZ010000687.1:0-1813 GCA_031374905.1 Dolichospermum sp. OTE_70_metabat_362_sub | reverse complement strand
TTTATTTTTTTAATTTTGTCTGCCGCTACAACCTTGGCAATTAATGCAATCAAATGATGAGGATCGTAAGCAGATTTTTTTAAGTGCTGGGTTTTCAATACTCCATCTTGATGAATCCCAGATTCATGAGCAAAGGCATTTGCACCGACAATAGCTTTATTTGGTTGCACCAACATTCCCGTCAAACTAGAAACCAAACGGGAGGTTTTATAGATTTGTTTGGTGTCGATATTAGTGAGGGATGTTTCCGAATTTTCAGCGCGTCCTAAGAAGGGATTAAAATATTGTCTGCGGACGTGCAAAGCCATAACTAATTCTTCTAAGGCTGCATTTCCGGCTCTTTCACCTATGCCATTGATGGTACATTCTAGTTGACGAGCGCCGTTTTTCACAGCTTCTAAAAAGTTAGCAACTGCTAAACCTAAATCATTATGACCGTGAACGGAAATAATGGCTTTGTCGATGTTGGGGACATTTTCAGTAATGCCTTTAATGATTGCCCCAAATTCGCTAGGTGTGGTGTAACCTACAGTATCAGGAATATTAACAGTTGTTGCCCCAGCCGCGATCGCTCTTTCCAAAACTTGATACAAAAATTCTGGATCAGTCCGAGCCGCATCCATTGGCGAAAATTCAACATCATCCATGAAAGACTTAGCATAAGCTACCATTTCTTCAGCGATCGCTAACACTTCTGCCCGTGACTTCCGCAACTGGTACTCTAAATGAATATCAGAAGTAGAAATAAATGTGTGAATCCTGCCATGAACTGCTGGTTTTAATGCCTCCGCAGCCGCTTCAATATCTGCTTTAATGGCTCTAGCCAAACTACAAATTACTGGACCATTTTCTGTACCCACAATTTGGGCAATTTTCTTGACTGCTTCAAAATCTCCAGGACTAGCAAAAGCAAATCCAGCCTCAATAATATCTACTCCTAAACGAGATAGTTGTTTAGCAATAACTAACTTTTCGTCTATGTTGAGAGTTGCTCCTGGACACTGTTCTCCATCGCGCAATGTTGTGTCAAAGATGATAATTCTATCGGCTTGTTTGCTCATTAGCTTAACCTCGTTTAGTTTTGAAAGTTGGCTGAATAAAAGAACATAAGGGAATTAGAATTAATCAAACTGCTTTTGATTTTTCAGTCCTAGAGAATTTATTCCCATCCCTGACAACTAATTCCTCAATTCTTTCTTGATAAAATAACTTGAACTGTGTAGTTTAATTTTTAACTTGGAGATTTGTAAATAAATACTAAGGTTATTAACCGTCAGTTTTTTCTATTCTGTCTCTAATATCGTTCAAGTCTATATATCTATCAGTAGCATTACGTAATTCCCTGGCGATCATACCTTCTGTTGATACTACTGTAATATGCGTATTTTTTGACCGTAATAGTTCTATAGCTCTTTCAAAATCGCCATCTCCGCTAAATAATACAACTCTGTCATATTGATCCACCGTATTAAACATATCAACAACAATTTCAATATCTAAATTCGCTTTTTGGGAGTAACGACCAGAGGCATCATCATAATACTCTTTGAGTATTTTCGTCCGGACTGTATATCCTAAACTGATAAGTGCATCTCGGAAACCCCGTTGGTCTTGTGGATCTTTTAATCCAGTGTACCAGAAAGCATTGATTAATGTAGTTTCTGACTGTTCATATTTGAAGTATTCTAAAACGCGGCGGGGGTCAAAAAACCAACCATTTTTTTGTTGAGCATAGAACATATTGTTTCCGTCTACAAAAATAGACAGACGATTCATTGGAGAACCCATAAAAATTTACACCTAATAATAGATA
>JANMGZ010000592.1:0-4890 GCA_031374905.1 Dolichospermum sp. OTE_70_metabat_362_sub | reverse complement strand
GGTATGTCGGTATTCAAATTGCTAATGCAATTCCTGGACAGCAAAAATTATTAATAGATGAAAATCGTCAAGTTACAGTTGATGATATTGAAACTGGGCTAAAAATTGCTATTAAACGTGGTTATACTAATAGCAATGACCCTATTGTTCCTAAAGTTCAACAGTTTTTAGCTTTGTTACGCACTGACAAAATCACTATTTCCGAAGCAGCTAAATCTGTTGATGTACCACTGGCTGTAATTTTGGAATTAGGAAAAATCGCAATTAATCAACGCTATTGTCAAAAGCTTATTCCTGGTTGTTAGTTTTAATAGTTACAATAAATTTCTATAATTATTTTTGAGTATATTTAGTAGATATATACTATACTTTTACTTTTGTTACTTTGAAAGTAAAACTTTATGATGACTGCACTCGTCATCAATTTAGCGCATAATGTCCACTGTCCCAACCCCCACTCCCCAACAAATTAATGCTGCTGTTCCCCAAGAAACCATTTCGGGAGTAGTAGAACGCCTCACTTTTTATTCGGAGGAGTCCGGTTACACAGTGGCACGCTTAACTCGCTCCAGTATCAAAGATTTAACAACCATTGTCGGCAGTTTTGCGAATATTCAGCCCGGACAAACACTGCAACTAACAGGCTTTTGGCGTGAACATCCCCAATATGGTCCTCAATTTCAAGTCAATAATTACAAGGAAACCAAACCAGCTACACTCACTGGAATTGAAAAGTATTTAGGTAGTGGATTAATTAAAGGTGTGGGTCCCGTCACAGCAAAACGGATTGTTGCCCATTTTGGAGTAGAAACCCTAGAAATCATTGAAAATCAGATTGACCGTTTAATCGAAGTGAATGGCATAGCCAAAAAACGGATCAAGTTGATAAAAAACGCCTGGGAGACTCAAAAAGCCATCAAAGAAGTGATGGTGTTTTTGCAAGGACATGGCGTTTCTACTATCTATGCAGTAAAAATCTATAAGCAATACCAAGACAAAGCGATCGCTGTAGTTACTAATAATCCCTACCAATTAGCTACTGACATCTATGGTATCGGATTTCTCACTGCTGACAAGATTGCGAGAAATCTGGGCGTTGCACCTGATTCTCAGTTTAGATATTGTGCCGGACTTGTTCATGCTTTGAGTGACGCTGCCGAAGATGGTCATTGCTACTTACCACAACCAGAACTAATTGAATCAGTAATTAAACTGCTGACTACTGAATCTCATCAGCCTACAGAACAGGCAATAACTCAAACTATCACAAACATGGCCTTGAAAGATGAGTTAATTAGGGAAAAGGATGGGGATACATTACTTTGCTACAAGCCTACCTATTATCATACAGAGAAAAACTTAGCAGAACTTATACATGAACGTTTGAATAAACCTGTTACTACTGACATTCCCCGCGTCCGGGCATGGACGGAAAGATTTACACAAACTCAAAAAATTGAACTTTCCCAACAGCAACAGGAAGCTGTAGAAATGGCTGCTTACTCGCAGATCATGATTCTCACAGGGGGTCCAGGAGTGGGTAAAACTTTTACTACTCATTCCATAGTCAGTTTATGGAAGGCGATGGGTAAATCCATTGCTTTAGCTGCACCAACAGGAAGGGCAGCACAACGGTTGGCGGAAATGACTGGTTTAGAAGCAAAAACCATACATCGTTTATTGGAATTTGACCCCAGAACCAGGGGTTTTAAATCTGACAACGACAACCCTTTACCTCAAACAGCAATTATTGTTGATGAAGCCAGTATGTTAGATTTGTTTTTAGCATACGCCTTAGTCAAAGCAGTTGCCGTCGGCGCACAACTTTTATTGGTGGGAGATATTGATCAGTTACCATCAGTGGGACCAGGTAGTGTACTTGCTGACCTGATAAATTCTGGCAGAGTGCCAGTGGTACGACTAACTCAGGTATTTCGTCAGGCTCAACAGAGTGCGATTATTACAGCAGCCCACGAAATCAACCGGGGACAGTATCCCACAATTGAACCAATCAGTAATTCCCCAGTCTCTGACTGTTTGTGGCATGGAGGGGGATTTCAGCCAGAACATGGGGTGCAAACAATTTGCGAATTAATTATAGACTTAATCCCAAAATTAGGATTTAACCCCGCTACGGATGTACAAGTGCTTTGTCCGATGTCAAGGGGATTAGTGGGTACTCGCAACCTCAATACTGTATTGCAGGAATTAATTAATCCTAAAAGTCCCGATAAGGTAGAGATTACCAGGGGTGGGATGACATTACGGGTAGGTGACAGAATAATTCAGCAGACTAATGATTATCAAAGAGAAGTGTTTAATGGTGATTTAGGAATCATCACAGATATTGACACTGTTGAACAAGAAATAAATGTGCAGTATGGCGAACGTTCTGTAGTTTATGATTATGCTGACCTCAATGAAATTACTTTAGCTTGGAGTGTTTCTATACATAAATCCCAAGGTTCTGAATATCCGGTGGTGATTTTGCCTTTTTATATGCAGCACTATATGATGCTTACTCGTAATCTACTTTATACAGGTTTAACTCGTGCTAAAAAGTTAGCAATTGTAATTGGGGCAAAAAAAGCTATATCTTTGGCTGTGCGTTCTACTAATGATATGCGACGATATACACGGTTACAACAAAGGTTGGTATTGTGAATAAATTGAATTCATGTAATGTTAGGAGAGAGTACAAATGTCTATAAACGAACGTAAAGTAGTAAGAATTTCTGAATTAAAAACAATTTCTATTCAGTTTCCTAAAGATGTTTATATGTTAGCTGTATGGGTACTTGCGAATGATTTAGCTTACTCTAAGCAACATTCAGGTACTCGTCGAACAACAATTCATGGTTTATCAAGTAACCTATCTTATTTGACACGAATTAACTTACAATCCATTAAATCTCAATTTGCTGCTGCTGGTTTTTCTGATGAAGCTACTATTGAACCAGATGATAATAACCATCCTCATGATATTTTTCAATTAATCACTGGGGAAGATGAAAAAAAATCACAAAAATACTGATATAGTAAATGTTTTAATCTGGAGGATAAAATCATGGAATTTACTGGAACTTGGCATATTTATGAAATGTCGAATTGGGATGATGAATACTTTAATATGGAAGTACAGGCTTATATTGAAATTGATGAACAAGGAAATGGGGAGTTTCAGTTTGGATTGGTTACTGGATATATTGATGGCGATATTGTTAAAGATGGCAATGCTAACAAATTAGAATTTACTTGGGAAGGCAATGATGAAAATGATGAGGCTTCTGGTAGTGGTTGGTTGAAATTGGAAGACGAAAATGAACTGGAAGGAAAAATCAAATTTCATCAAGGTGATAGTTCTACATTGTTAGCAAAACGGGCTTAATTATCTAAATTACAATAGATTATGAGTGACTTTGACAAAGAAGTAGCCAAAATAGAAAAGTATAATCAACCAATATTGGATGGGTTTAAAATATGGTTAGAGAAAGCTAATCTTTCAGCTAAAACGATAAAAAACCACATCTTAAATATTGAGTTTTTTGCTGAATATCTTGTTGGCTATGAACCATTAGAAAAACTTGATGAAGCAGATGATCAAGATGTTTATGATTTTCTGATGGATTATTTCCCACACAAAGCACTGTGGGCATCTGAAAGCAGCACTAAATCTTACATGGGTTCTTTCAAAAAGTTTTTCTCCTACATGGTGGAAACTAATAAAATTAGTCCTGAGATAGAAGCTGAAGTTAAAGAAACTATCAAAGAAGGTAAACAGGACTTTCTTGATGCTGTGAGTGAGTAATTACCAAAATGCCAAAATCCAACAGTTTTGAAGAACAATATCCCCATATTAACCGTTTTGTAGAAGAACGCGGTTGGATAGAAATAGGAGAAAGTGAATATATTGATTCTTTTGTCAGAGCTTATGATTATGGTGGAACAGTTTATGAAGGGAAAAGCAGTTATCCCACTATGGAACTTGCATTACAGGATTTAGATAAAAACATCAAAGCATATTTTGAAGACTTGGGAATCTAAATGATAGCATTATTTAGCAACATCCCCTGAAGAAAACCTTATGAAGTGGGTAATTGTCGTTGATATTCAATTCTAATGTAAGGTCTATTCGGTGTTACAAACGACAGCCGAGAAATTTCTGTTAATCCCCATTTTTTAAACTGACTCAGTTCAAATTCAGACAATAACCAAGGAGGTCCATCTGGTTCAGCTTCTGTTTCTCGAAAACCTGTAATTACTAACAGAGTTCCCCCGATTGCGACCATAGAAGCAACTGACTCAATAGCTAGAGAACGGACGTTTAATGGTAGTGCTTGAATGTTTCTACATTCATAAACTAAATCAAAAGCTTGATGCCATTGACTAGGAATTGCTAATAGGTCGGCAACTGTATAATTAACAGATGAGTTAGGGAATCTTTCCTGACACCAACTAACAGCAGTGGGTGAGATATCAAAAGCTGTGACGTGATATTGTTTTTGTGCTAAAGCTTCTGCATCGTCTCCTAAACCACAACCAATGACTAAGGCTTTATATTTTTCTTGACTGGGGTGATGGATATGTAACCACTCTTGTAAATAGTCATGGGGGGTCAATTTTGCCCAAGGAACTTTGTTTGCATCACCAAGGGATTCTGAATAGACAATTTCAAACCAAGATGATGGGTTTCCTTGGGCAATCGCTTGGTTAACTAATTCTTGAATTTTCTGTTGTATGGGTTGTTGTTCAGTCATTTTAGGTAATTTTAAATTTATCAATGGTTTCCCGACTCGGATTTTGGTTTATTTAGCAAATAAATATGTTATGGGCTTAACTCCTTTTTCTAAGATTGCTGTGGATGCAACCATCGAAGTGACTCAGCCACCG
>JANMGZ010000563.1:0-19146 GCA_031374905.1 Dolichospermum sp. OTE_70_metabat_362_sub | reverse complement strand
TCTGGATTATCCCCTACGACTGTTTGATAGTAGTGGGGAATGCCTAATTGTGCTAACTGTTGGGCAAGATATTGGGCATTGCTGTTGAGGATATCTCCTAGCAGCATTTCTGTACCAACGCAAATAATTTCTGCACTCATGGGATTAGGAGAGAATTGGGGATAGGAATGTGAGAAAAATTACTGAATATTAAATACTTGGTTAAATATAAAACTATTAGTTGATTTTTGCAATCAGATATTTTAATTATTCTTGTACATAAATTCAATAAATATTATAAAATTATAAATAGCATTTTTAAAACAATTTTTCTAAAATATAAACTATGAATATTTGGGTAAATGAACAAATTGATCCTTCTGGACTGATTCACGCCTGTATTGCCTGTTGTGATGAATCTCAGGCTAAAGATTGTCATGAGTCGTTTCAGAATAATTTGACGAAAACACAAAAAGCAGACGGCTGGATTGCTAAATTACGGATAGTTCAATCTTGGGATGATGTGCCAGTTAATGCTTTGAAACTTAATTAATCGTGCTGATTGTGGTAAAAGATCAAGCTGCATAGAATAAGATTTCAAGAATAATTGACCGCAGATAAACGCAGATAAACGCGGATGAATTAATGGATTTGATGATTCTGTACAGTTTCACATATAATTGGTATCACGCTATTGTTTCACCAAATTTACTAAGAATTGAAAGTTAATAAATCCACTTTCCTTAGTTATTATCTTAAATTCCATGCCGCACGAAACTCAACTTAGTCTTTTTGATAACTCTAGTTTGAACCAACGAGAGCTAATTCCTACCAGTAATAAAATTCCCATTGTCCCTGGAACTTATGAAAATGTAGGGGAACTGGCAAAACATTGTAATGATTGTCACCGTTGTGCATTAGCTCAAAACCGCACTCATGCTGTAGTGGGACGTGGTAATCTCCAAGCCAAAATTATGATTATTGGAGAAGCACCGGGAAAAAACGAGGACGAAACAGGTTTACCGTTTGTGGGTAGATCAGGACAATTACTAGAAAATATCTTAGCTTCAGTAAAGTTAAGTACAGAAACTGATATATATATCGCCAATATTTGTAAGTGTAGACCACCAGAAAACCGTGTACCTACTAATGAAGAAGCAGCAGCTTGTAAACCATATTTATTAGAGCAAATTCGCCTAGTTGACCCAAAAATCATTTTATTAACAGGTGCAACTTCCGTTAAAGGTGTAATTGGTGATAAACGCCCTATTACTAAAATTCGTGGTCAATGGTTAGAGTGGGAAGGACGTTTGTGTATGCCCATTTTTCATCCCTCCTACTTATTGCGTAACCCTTCACGAGAACAAGGAAAGCCTAAATGGTTAATGTGGCAAGATATACAGGCAGTCCGGGCTAAATTTGATGAATTCACATCTTCTAAGTAATACATTTGTAAGATATTGCATATAGTGAATTTATTATCCTGAGAAGTATGTCACATTGGTTAAAGATATGGGCTGTTTTGGCAATTATGATAAACTTTGTTTTAGCTACAACTACCCAATCATCTATCCACTTTTGCGATTAATTTAGTCTGTAACAAACATTATGAAACCTGCCCTTACAAAAATTGGCGCTCAAATGTCCAACTTAACTGGCGTGAGAGCGATTATGAAAGATATTAATGAAACCCTCAGAGCTAGTAAGGGACAGGAATTATATAATTTGAGTGCTGGCAATCCGTTGATTTTACCAGAGGTAGAAAAGTTATGGCGGGATTGCACGGCAGATTTATTAGCTAGTTCTGAATATGGTGAAGTTGTTTGTCGTTATGGTTCTAGTCAAGGTTATTCACCATTAATTGAGGCCATTGTCAAGGACTTTAACCGGCGTTATGGGTTAAATTTAACTGAGCGGAATATTTTAATTACCGCAGGTAGTCAAACTATCTATTTTTACGCGGCTAACGCTTTCGGTGGCTATACTGAAGATGGAACTCTCAAAGAAATTGTGTTGCCATTAAGCCCAGATTATACTGGTTATGGTGGTGTTTGTTTATTTCCAGAAGCTTTGGTTGCTTATAAGCCTACTTTAGATATTGATGCAGCCGCACATAGATTTAAATATCGGCCTGATTTTAACCAACTTTCGATTACAGAAAAGACTGGTTGTGTGATTTTCTCCCGTCCTTGCAATCCTACGGGTAATGTTTTAACTAATGATGAAGTTAACAAAATCACCGCTTTAGCTGCACCTGATGATGTACCTGTTTTCATTGATTCAGCTTATGCACCTCCTTTCCCGGCATTGAATTTTACAGAAATGACTCCGATATTTGGGGAAAATATTCTCCACTGTATGAGTTTATCAAAAGCGGGATTACCTGGAGAACGCATTGGGGTAGCTATTGGGGATGAAAAGCTAATTCAGGTTTTGGAATGTTTTCAAACCAATGTGGGGATTCATTCTTCTCGATATGGTCAGGCGATCGCCGCCAGAGCTATAGAATCAGGTACATTAGCCAATATTGCCGAAAATGTGATTCGTCCTTTCTATCAGAAAAAATTTGATGTGTTAGAAAGCACGTTGGAAGCGGCAATGCCGAAGAATTTACCTTGGTTTTTACATCGCGGTGAAGGAGCTATTTTTGGTTGGTTGTGGTTGCAAAATTTGCCAATGACTGATTGGGAATTTTACCAGGAATTAAAGAAGGTGGGTGTAATTGTTGTTCCCGGTAGTAGTTTCTTCCCTGGTTTGAAAGAGGAATGGGAACACAAGCATCAATGTTTACGCATTAGCTTAACTGGTAGTGATGAGGAAATTACTATTGGTATGCAGCGTTTAGCGCAAGTTGCTGAACAGGTTTATCAACGTGCATCTGTAAGTGTGTAAGAGAATGAACCACGAAGACGCAAAGAACACGAAGAAGAAGCAGCAGGGGAGCAGGGACAAAGGAGCAGGGGAAAAAGTTCAAAAAGTTACTGTTACTAGTTCTGTAAGCCCTAATAAACCCCGTTCTCAAGCAATTCCCAATCTCGATGATTGGTTGGAAATTGGTAAAATTGTCGCACCGCAGGGTTTGACTGGGGAGTTGCGGGTTTATCCTAATACTGACTTTCCTGAACGTTTTGAAGACCCGGGAAAACGCTGGTTATTACGTCCAGGGGAAACTGAACTTGAAGCTGTGGAGTTATTAAATGGGCGATATGTTGAAAGTAAGAATTTATACGTGATTAAATTGAAGGGAGTGAGCGATCGCCATCAAGCTGAAAATATGCGTGATTGTCGGTTTTTTGTGCCTATTAGCGATCGCCCAGAATTAGCAGAAGGTGAGTTTCATGTGTTAGATTTGCTAGGGTTGCAAGTCTTTATGCAATCATCTGGGGAATTTGTGGGAACGGTGGTGGATATATTACCTTCGGGTCATGATTTATTGGAAGTTAAATTTGATCCTACTTTTGTCACTAATCATGAAGAATTGACAACTAATAAAGGAGAAAAAACGGTTTTAATTCCCTTTGTGATGGAAATTGTTCCTGTTGTAGATTTAGAAACCCGTCGAGTGGAAATTACTCCTCCTCCCGGTTTATTGTCAATTAATGATTAGTTATAAAAAAGGGAATAAGGAACAGAAAAATCAGTTGTGTAATTAATTCAAACAGCCCCACTGTTTTTATTAAACAAAATGGTTATAGTTTTGAAAATTAACTTTAAATCGTAAACTAAAGTCCAATTTTGTTGATACTGTAAGTCTAAACGAATCACATCTTCAAAACTCCGTACTTTAGAGCGTCCTTTAACTTGCCATTCACCAGTCATGCCAGGTTTAACGTCCAAACGTTGCCATTCCGGCACTTCATAGCGTTCTACTTCATCAGGTGTAGGTGGACGAGTTCCCACTAAACTCATTTCACCTTTGAGAACGTTCCAAAATTGAGGTAGTTCATCCAGACTGGTACGGCGTAAGAAGTTACCTACTTTAGTAATTCTGGGGTCATTATCATTTTTAAAGAAAGCACCTTCGACTTGATTTTTGATTTGGGATTTTTTAGCTTCTGCATCTACACACATAGACCGAAATTTCCAAATAGCAAAACGCTTACCCATCCAACCACAACGGGTTTGTTTAAAGAAAATAGGCCCAGGATCGTCAATTTGAATAGCGATCGCTATGGGAATAAACAAAATCAAGGTTATTACTAACCCAACTAATGATCCCACAATATCAATCAGCCGTTTCATCCAGGATGCCACAGAATTATGAGTTTGAGGAAGTGGTTCTACTTTTCGAGCATTATTTTTTCCTGAGTCTTTAAAGTTATCCGTTGTTATCAATGTTAGGTTGTGTAAAGATTCAATGGGAAACACCTGATCTAATCCTGTCAGATTTAAAACTGCCATAACTTGGGGTGTAACATGACGCAGTGTCACAGTGATTCCCCTTTCTTGAGAATTTTTAAAGTTACTCACTAGAGAACCTAAACCACTACTATCCATAAAAGTAGTATTTTGGAAATCAATAAAAATTTGCCCAGGTGGTGAATCCGCTTGAATTAAGTTTTGGCAAATTTGCTTAAAACTCACGGCTTCAAGCACAGTTAATCTAACTGGAACTTGCAAGATTGCTGCACCTTCTAAGTAATTAACTGGAAAGTCTACTGATATGGATTGGCTACTCATAACGCTCTGGACTTTAATTGCCATCTATAATCTAATTTGCGAAATTTTATTTTGTCTTAGAACAACAATTAACCTTATCTTTAATCTTTATGATGAATCACAAACTGGGAGATTTTTAAAGATTAGAGAGAATATCACCAATAAAGCTTCACAATAGAAGCAACGCTCAAAATTTTTATCCTTATGAATAGGTGAATCAACTCGTTACTTCTAATGATCATCTGATTTAAAAATAAAGTTAACATTACTGCAAACTTAATTGCAGTCTTTTTGGCAATTCAAAGAAAACATCTTACCATCGGGATATGTTAGATTTTTATTTGTTTGGATTTTTGTGATTTGTATTGTTACTTTGGGAACAAAGTTAATACTTTAAACGTAATTTTTAATTGGTGCATTCAGTATTTTCCTGGATTACGAGATTTTGAAATTCATAGAACCTCTATGTAATTATCTATATTGCTAGAATGGAATGGATTGCTAGATAAAACTTACTTTTATCTACGATAGCACTAGCTTAACTGGAGATGTTACTCTGCTTCATGCACAATTTTTAGCACCGTTTTTGCCAGCAGTAATATCGCTTATTAATCTGTCAATTTATTCCTAAACTAACGGATATGAGAGATAATGGTTGGAAATAATATCTTCTATCTAGACTGCGTAGGTATAGATTAAAAGTCCCCTGTGTGAGCAGTGAGACTCATTAAGAAGAATATAAAAGGTTTCTCCAAATATGCTCTAACCCTAAGTTAGAGGTATTTATAAAAATAATTGTCTCCCAAAGTACAGTTGTTCAAAAGTTAAAAGAGGCTGCTTGATTAGTTGCCAAGGTCAGTCAGGATATTCAGATATTTTTACAACCTATGATATCTTAGATGAGACCTAAATAATTTATTTTTTTAGTCATGGCATCTCTAACTCCAGACTAAGTTCCAGCATGGTAACTGTTAATCTAGCAATTTATTAAATAAGTGCGTGTAATTCCCCAAAGTTATAAAATATTGAACCAGATATAGAATATAAGAAGTTTTTATAAGCAAAGAAACAAGGTTTGATAAAGTTTTTATATTTCATGAAGTAAATGAGTTTCTATTAAATTTTTGGGCTTTTACATTACTTTTATGAAAAATTAATACTTAAATGTCAGTTTAATAGACTATGTAATCTAAAGGTGCTAAAGTAACTGTTCAGTGAAAGATAGGTTAAGCATTCCAGTGAGGCAATTAGATCCTCGACTTCTTGTATTTATTATGTCAATAAATTAGAAATTGATCTCAGAAGTCGGGGATCTATCCACCCTATAAACGCTTACGGTGCTAAATTCAGGACAAACAAAAAAATTGACAACTGACCAATGACTAATCACCAATCTACTAAACGCTTACCCAATCAACGTTGGCAAATTGCAGCAACAAATCCAGAAGGTTCTTTAACATTAGCAAATTTAACCAATATTTCCCCCATTATCAGCCAATTGTTAATTAATCGGGGCATGGAAACTATAGAAGATGCGAAGATATTTTTAGAACCCGAATCTCTGAATTTGCCTTCTCCTTTGGAAGAGTTCCCTGATTTGGCTGCAAGTGTGGAATTATTGGAAATTGCGATCGCGAGTAAAGATAAAATAGCTATCTGTGGCGACTATGATGCAGATGGTATGACTAGCACTGCCTTACTCCTCCGCAGTCTCCGCGCTTTGGGTGCTAATGTTGATTATGCTATCCCCAGTCGAATGCACGATGGTTATGGCATTAATAACCGCATTGTCGAAGAATTTTATCATGAAGAGGTGAAACTGATTCTGACTGTAGATAATGGAATTTCTGCCGTTGAACCAATTACCAAAGCCAGAGAATTGGGTTTAAAAGTTATTATCACAGATCATCATGATATTCCCCAAATATTACCTCCAGCCAATGCAATTCTTAACCCCAAATTAATAGCTGAATCTTCTCCTTATCGGGGGGTTGCCGGTGTAGGTGTGGCGTATATTTTGGCGGTTTGTTTAGCACAGCAATTGGGAGAACTTAAAGGTTTAGTGCAACCGTTGTTAGCCTTATTTACTTTAGGAACTATTGCCGATTTAGCCCCTTTAACTGGTGTAAATCGTCGGTGGGTAAAACGGGGTTTAAAAATATTACCAAAATCTACTTTACCAGGAATACAAGCATTAATTCAAATTGCTGGAGTTCAAGCTAGTGAAGGAGAAAAAAACCAAAATTTCAAGTCTTTAAAGCCGGAAGATATTGGTTTTCGATTAGGACCAAGAATTAATGCAATAGGGAGAATTGGTGATCCCCAAATTGTGATTGATTTACTAACAACTGATGATTTTAGTATTGCACTAGCCAAAGCTACCCAGTGCGAACAAACTAATACTCAACGTCAACAAATGTGTGAGGAAATTGAAAAAGAAGCCATCTTTATTGTTGAAGATTTATATGTAAACTCTTTACAAAAAAACCGCGTATTAGTTGTTATTAAAGATAATTGGCATCATGGTGTCATTGGGATTGTTGCTTCTCGCTTATTAGAACGTTATGGTGTTCCTGTCTTTATTGGAACTTACGAAAATGAAGGTATAATTCGGGGTTCAGCGCGGGGAATCCCTGAATTTCATGTATTTGCAGCTTTAGATGCTTGTCGGGATTTATTAGGTAAATTTGGGGGACACAAAGCTGCGGGGGGATTTTCTTTACCAGCGGAGAATTTACCAGAATTGCGGTTGCGGTTATCTGAATTTGCAAATCAGTGTCTGGAACTTCAACACCTTAAACCTCTTTTGAAAATTGATACTCAAGTTAATATTCACGAAATTAATCAGGATCTTTTTCAACAGTTAAATATTCTTCATCCCTGTGGTATTGATAACTCAGATCCCATATTTTGGACTCCTAATGTCCAAGTGATTGAACAGAAAATAGTTGGTAAAGGTCATATTAAATTAACTGTGTCCCAAACTATAGACAATCAGCGTCATGAGCTTAAAGGGATAGCATGGCGTTGGGGTGATTATTTTCCCTTACCATCAAGATTAGATATTGCTTATAAATTACGAGAAAATAACTTTAATGGTCGAACAAATATAGAAATGGAATTAGTCGGTGCAAAATTACCAAATCACGTTATTAACCTGTTTGCTAATTTATCCAACCAATCACGCGCTAGTTTTGAATACAAACAGCGTCAATATACTTGTGGAATCTATAATAATGGTACAAATACAGAATTAAGGGTGAAAAATTCTGAAGGTAAAGTTTTAGTCATGCGGCCAGAAGACAAATTTGGTCTGTTAGGTTTCAACCGCGAAAATGCTGAACAGGTAAATCTGTCTCAACCTGTATATGAGGGAATTGTGCAAACTGCAATTCAAGCTTTGTCAAATTCTGTGTATAAGTAAAGATTGAGACTTCTTTTAAGCGGGGAATTTGCACCCCGATTTTTGCAAATGGGTAATCGGTGATTAAATAAAAAATAAACCATTACCCATTTATTAATTTACAGGTCGCCGTTGCGAAATGCAAGAACGAAGATGACGATTGGGCCTGAAACCACAATTAGTCCTACGCAAGTTAACTGTAAGACAACTTCCCAATTGATGTTAGCTAAAATGTCCATTTTTTCCTCCCAATGGTTTTATGGTTTAAAAAGATTTAATAATTCAATGGCAAGACCCGCAATATATCATATCTGTTTAGGGGATCTAAAATTTAATTTACTTCACAAAATTATAGAAAAAGTCATAAAAAAGTAGAATAGCAGGAATACTAGAAGGTTAAAAATATGGCTACTTGGCAATGTATAGCTCAGTGTGGGGCTTGTTGTAACCTGACACCAGCGGATCGTCCAGACTTAGAAGAGTATCTTTCACCACAAGATTTAGAACTTTATCTCAGTATGGTAAGTGAGGGGGGATGGTGTATAAATTATGATCATGGTACGCGAGAGTGTAAAATCTACTCTACTCGTCCCCGGTTCTGTCGTGTGGAAGCAGAGACTTTTGAGGAGATGTATGGGATTGAATTGGAGGATGTGAACGATTTTGCTATTGATTGCTGTCGTCAGCAAATTGATGGGGTTTATGGCGATCGCAGTTTGGAAATTATCCGCTTTGATCAAGCTGTGGGTTTTTAATCGGTAAGCTTGCAATTTATGACAACAATATGAGAAAATGAAAAGAATATGAAAACAACTGAGAGACAAAACTAACGCCTGTGAACCTCGATACTGCACCTGTGAGCGTTGCTGACTTATCGGAAACTGAAAGCCAGTTACATCAGCCTATCGTTAAGGATGATCCCAAACCTAAAGAATCTGTATTTATGGTATTTGGGACAACCTTTATCACGATCTTTCTCGCGGAAATTGGTGATAAAACCCAACTCTCCACTTTGTTAATGAGTGCAGAATCTCATCAGCCTTGGGTGGTTTTTTTTGGTTCAGCAGTAGCATTAATTACTACAAGCTTACTAGGAGTATTATTAGGTGGTTGGATATCCACGAAACTTAGCCCTAAAACTGTTGAGAAATCAGCCGGGGTGATGTTGCTGCTAATTTCCCTGATGTTGGTGTGGGATGTAATTCAGGGTTAATACTTAATAAATATTGTGAACTGGGGAACTATGAACTGGCATCTTTTAGGACTAAGCTTTGTCACGGTGTTTTTGTCAGAATTGGGTGATAAAAGTCAGTTAGCAGCGATCGCTCTTTCTGGACAAGGACAATCTCGAAAGGCGGTATTTTTTGGTACAGCAGGTGCTTTAGTGTTAACCAGTCTCCTGGGCGCATTAGCTGGTGGTGCAGTGTCCCAATTTTTACCTACACGGATTTTAAAAGCGATTGCTGCTGTGGGATTTGCGATCCTCGCTATCCGTCTATTATTACCCAACAGTGAAGAGGAATAAAAAACGGATAGCAAATAATTCCCTATTGCAACATAAAATTACTGCCGCAAGAGCTTGATTGATGAAATGAAGCGATGGATACAAGACGATTTGCCGATGAATCCCATAAAATAAATTGGAAACAATCAGGAATATCTGCTATTTTTAGTTTTTTTACATGGGTTAGTAAATGACTATTTTGATTATGGCAAGCTGCCAAATTGTAATTAGGTATTCTTTCAGAAAGATGGTGGATATTGTGGTAGCCTATATCTGCTGCAAACCATTTCAAAACTGTGGGTAATTCTAAGTAACTACTGCCTTCTAATGCTCCCAGCGTATAGTCCCAACCTTCGGTTTTATGGGCATAAGAGCCATCAAAATTGTGCTGAACAAAGAAGACGCAGATGAAAATTGCCGCTGAAAATGTGAGGGTGATTGAGTAAACACTAAAAAAGAATCCAAATCCTAGTAAATAACCCAAATAAATCCAACAACTAACTACGCAAACATTGTTAAAAAGCAGATCAAAAAACTCCCCCGTTGTGTACCAATTTTTTGATTTATAAGAGTAAATGATGTTCTTTATATCCATCCTTGGATCTTCTTTTATGCAAGTCAGTAAATGACCTATAAAACCATATAATCCGGCGATTAGTGCCAATCTTGGCTTAATTGCTAGGTAGAAAAAACCACCTGGAAAAAGCATAAATGGATGCCTCAAAAATGCGTACCACCTTTGGCTAAAAGGACTAAGTTTACTAAACTCTTCTGTGGATATTAATGCAGATGGTCCGCGATATTTTTCCCAATCACCATTTGTTTTATGATGATAGGCATGACCTCTTGACCAAGGATATTGAGGGATTGCATTTATTACTCCCAAAATGAATCCTACTACTCTATTTACCCGTTTTGAGCTAAAAAGTGAATAATGTCCACAATCGTGCATTAAAGAAAAACAACGGAGGGAAAATAGTATGATCAAAACCATGATTGGTGGCAGCAACCAAAAAGAAAATTTGGCTATTTTTGCTGCTAGAATCCATAACAAAATATAGGGAACAACTGTATTCAGGATTTGATAAGTTGCGCGGAAGTCGTTGCTCTTCATGTAAGGAGCTAAGACAAAATCTGATTTTTTAATCATTATGATTAGTTTGACCACTATCTTTACCAACAGCACGGTATCGTTTGCTGGGACTTACTTTGCAATAAGTTGACCAACAATCGAGGTTTTTGGGGATTTATTAACCCAATATTCCGCACGTTATTTTATCATATACTTGTATTATAAATATTGGACTAATGGTGGCTAGATAGCGATCGCTACGCTTGCTATAAGCATCACCAAAAGCCCAAGAAATATCAATGTTTATACTTAATATTCTAACTTTTTTTGTAAAATTGATTGCCATTACCACGGATGAAAATTTTGCAGTCCGTAATGTGGATTCAAAATTACAAAAAACTTCGACCTCTTGCCTTTTGAAAATTAAGCTTCCCGCCAACACCAATTTAAAAGCATACCTCCTGCTACTACCTTCAAAATTTCTAACAGGAAATAGCTGCTATGTAATAAATCCATTGTTGCTGGAACTTGATTACTAGCAAGTAAGCTGAAATTAGCACCTAAAGCGGACATTTGGGGAGTTAAGAAATAAGTATCTAGTCCTGCTACTGTTAAAAGTAGTACAGATAAAGCAATACTACCCCAACGCCAATGAGATTGAGTTTTGCTAATAGCCAAGACAGCAGTTAAAACCATAGCCGCAGACATTAATTCTAGACGATTAAAATTCCAAAAAACCACATAACCTGCTGTAGAAAAATTAGCTTCGTTCATCATGCCAGCAAAGTACATACTAGGCATAATTACCCAATCTAAAACTAGACTAGAACTGAGCCAGAAGCCTAGAGTCAACATAATAGCCGTTTGCCAAGTTGACCGTTTAAATTCAAGATTAGAAATAGCGTTCATCAGAATAATTGCTTTGTTGTATTATTTAGAGTCTAACTAAAAGATTGATTTTGACTACAAATATCAATTAACTGTTACAAACAAATAAAAAAATAAACTTCTTTAATAAGTTTTAGATGAGTTTGTTAAGAATTTTGAAGTTTTATTAATAAATAATTCAAGTTTTATCGCTTTCTTATAAAAGCTTGCTTAAAAGCAATTAATCTCATAAATAAGTATAAAATAGCTTATTGTATAACTAATATTTGCGGATTGCTTGGTATTATATTATATTGTAGATGTAACTTTTTCCTAGAATCAATCAAACTGTGGATACAATATAATCACTTAGAAAAGAATTATAAATACTGTAGTATTTTGTACCTAGACAATATCCCTAATTAATTAGAATTGTTCTTTAAGAACAAGTTAAGAAAACAAAAATTAAAGGTAAAACAGGTCTGCGGTCTTAGATAAAATTCTGTGAATAAGGAGCAAATATTATGGCAAGTTTTGGTGCGATTGTTTTAAGAAATACTAACCCTTTCGATCAAATCAATGCAATTAATGAAAAAGAACCTATAGTTGATTATATTTATCAAGAGGCATTTATTAAAATTGAAAGAAAATTTAATGATGTTGTTCAACATAATTGTATACATACTGTATTAATAAATAGTGATGATGGTTCTAGTAATAACTATTTGTTGTCAAGATTACATCAACAGTTTACTCATAAAGCATTATTTGTTTATATTCCTCCCTTTCCACAAAGGGAAGTAATTTGGCAGCATATTTTGCGTTATACAGTTGATTCTTTAGTAACAACAGATAGTAATAAGAGGTCTCAGCTATTACGATGGATATCTAAGTTTAAGCAGGATATTAAATATGATGCGTTTGATTTTTTAAGAAGTGACAGAAAAAAGTTTATTAAAAGATTAAAGGATATATATAAAGGAGTTAAGATCCATAATGATGATACTTTTTTTGGCATCCTCTATGATTTAACTGATTCCTTGCTTTATCCTTTAGCTTGTGAATATTTACGCGGAGATGATTTAAGTCAAGAATCTTTAGAAGCTTTAGGAATAGAAAAATCTATTGAAACAGAAACCGCAGCTAGAGAAACTTTAGCTAATTTGAGTAAAATAGTTGGTAATCATCAACCTACTGTCCTTTGTTTTGACCAAATACAAAGTATTGGCAAGTTACCAGATGGAAGTTTAGATTTACCAGCATTATTTACAATCAATACTAAAATTAGAGAAGAAAATATAAATTTATTAATAATTTTTAATATCAATAATTGTACATGGAAAGAAAATGAAGATAAAATTTATCAATTGAATAAACATAGTATTGATGAAATAGTTTATTTAAAAGATATTAGTTTAGCACAGGCTGAATTGCTGATAGAATCAAGGCTTAAAAGATTATATAGTCAAGGAGTTTTACAAATACCTTCTCCTATTTATCCTTTAAGTCGGCAAATATTAGAACAAGAATTTCCTCAAGGTAGAACTAATCCTAGAGACTTATTAATTTATGCAAGAGATACATTACAGGCTTATAAAAAATGGTTAACTAAAGGTAGTGAAAAAGGAAGTTTTGTATTTCCGCAACGTAGTGAAAATAAAGAGGTCAATTATTTAGAAATAGAGTCTTATTTTCCAGTAATATGGTATGAAAAATTTGCTAAAATTCAGCAAAATATTACTAAAATCCGCCAATTATCATCTCCAGAATTAATAAGAATTTTAGAAGAAATTCTCATAGTATTACAAGTAGATCAAATCATTTATCCCTTATTTGTGAGAACTAAATATTCTAGTTATTCGTTAGGTTATCATTTAACAGATAACTCAGAAATGTTAGGTATTATATGGATGGAAGATCCAAATCTTACAAGTTTTTTTTATGTAATGGAAGCTTGTAAAAAGACTCTAGAAAAAAATCCGTCCTTAAAGTTATATTTAATTCGTACAGAATTATTAGGAGATCAAGATGATAAATGGTATAAAATTTACAATGAAATTTTTATGAATTTTTCTCACTCTCATCTTATTCCTGATTTAACCTCTATTCATTATTTAGCTACGTATAATGATTTGGTTAAAAGTGCTTGTGAAGGTAATTTAGTAATTGCTGGTAAGCTAATTGATTTAAAAGATTTACGATATTTGATGTATAAATCTAAGATTTTGAAAAATTGTAGTTTATTAGAAAAGTTAGGATTAGTTGTTAGTAATAATAATTTAAATGATCAAAAAGATGATAATCAACAATTGAAACAATATAAAAGTTATGTTTTTTATTTAGTTAAGAGTCAAATTTGTTTAAACACACAAGTTATTATCCAAAAAACTAAATATTGTTTTCCTGAATTAAATGAATCTAAGATAGAAGCTTTGATTCAACAACTATGTTGGCAAAAGAAGCTAAGAATTATTGATCCTAAAGCTCCTTTAGAGTCTCAATTAGTTTGTTTAGCAAGGAAAACAACTTGATTCTATAGCAATCCTAAATTAGTTATGAACAAAAAGATCCCCGACTTCTTTAAGAAGTCGGGGATCTGACTCTTGCAATGTATACCTACGGCACGCTACGCTATCACAAATCACATAGGATGGACATAGATGATTTTTTGTCAACTGCGGAAGAATGTTTCGCGCAGAGACACTCCAGACGCGAATATACTAGAGAAACAAAAGTTTTGACCAAGTATCAACTATATCTACTATTTTCTCGGAACTGATTCCTTTTTGCTGTTTTTTACCACTTTGTATTTTTACTCTCTCGACTACATCTTTTAAAGATTCAAATTGTTTCTTTTTACGTTCTTTATCTAAACTGTCTGCAACTTGAATAGATTTAGCTTCACTAAAACCAGCAGTTCTTAATCTGAAAACCAAGTCTAATAAACTTAAAGTATTAAACGATTCTAATGGTGTAATACGCTTTGCTATCTGAGTTTCAATTAATGTTATGGTTTCAGATAGCTTTTGTCTTTCCTTTCGTTCTTGTGCAAGTTCTGATTTTAAGTCATTAAATTGTTGTTTAAGTACAATCATTTCTGGATTACTTAAACTCTGATCTGAATTAATGGATGTTTTTTGAGGTTCAATTACTCTTTGACTTGAAGTATTAATTCCTTTTAATGCTGCTATTTGCTGAGATATAGTCTCCTCATTTTTAGGAGAAATAACAAACGCATTCACCATTTCACATTGACGGGGGTTTTTCTCTTTAGCTCGGACAGCAGCATAATACTCTAAATTTCCCTCAACGACTGTATAAGTTTCTAATCCATTTGGTTTTAAAATCAATGGTCGAATAATTCCACCACTTTCTATAATCATATCAGCCAAGCTATCTAAGGCATGATGATCGAAGCTAGAACGAGGAACATCACAAGTAATATTTTTGACATCAACAGTATAAAATTTCATCACAAATTAAGCTCCTATTTTTTGTAAAACTTCATTAGCTAGAATTTCAAATTCTAGTGCAGATTGTTGAGCATTTGTTTTTGTTTGTGCATATTTAATAATGGATTTAGGATCAGGGTATTCTAAATCTCCAACTATTAATGTATTGTTCATACATTCTGAAAGAGAGCTTCTATCATAAATAACGGCTTCCATTAATGGTAAACCATATCTTTCAGATATAGTTCTTCTTTGCTTTGGAAAAGTGAATTGTAAAAATTTAGAATTAGTTGAAATTTTAGATGCAATAACACCTATTATTTCAATAGGCAATTTACCAAGCATTTCTCGATATTCATTAACCTCTTTCAAGAAATTTATCACTGTTGGTAAACCTTGATTAGCAAATGGTTTCAAATCAGAAGGAATTATCAAATAATCAGATGAAATTAATCCGACTTGAGCATAGTAATCTCTAGATGGTGGTGTGTCAATAATTACAATATCATAATTATTTTCAACTAGTTGGAGTTTAGAAATTAATCTCCTTCTGCTAACTGCTATTAAATTGAGCTTATCTTGTTTTTCAATTAGGTTAATATGAGATGGTACAACATCTATTTCTGGATTATTAAAATAATTTGAGGGGTGCATGATTTCAGTGATGAAATCAAATTCTGCTGATTGTAATATATGTGATATATTTTTATCTCGCAAATTATCATCTTCTTCAAATTGAAACTTTATCAAACCTGTTGCAAAAGTTGTATTAGCCTGAGAATCTATATCAATCAATAAAACTCTTTTACCTTTATTGCTCAAAGCCGCAGCAAGGTTAACTGCAATAGTTGTTTTACCAACACCGCCCTTATTATGGTAAATTGCAATAGTTTTCATAGAATGCTCCCTTTTTGTTTCTAAATCCGATACTTGGACTTCCAACCCTTCCTGAAATTGCCTATTTTTTAAACTCTCCCTACCAATCAACCCCCTAATTTCCTCTATCTTTGTTTCAACATCATTACCATCACATTGAAAAACCAACTTAACATCATCTTGTAACCTTTGATAAATTCTAATTTCTTTACCATTAGTTAATAAACCATAGCGCACATTCAAACTCGTTAAATAATGCCTAAGTCTGAGAACGTGATGATTTAAATTTTGCTTGGGATTTTTTGCCTCTAAGACTATACTCAGGGGTGAGTCAGCATTCAACACAAAGGGAATAGATTGGACTGCAAATGCCAAAAAGTCCAAGCGAATGCTACCCATAGCAACCTCTTGATGCCATGTATCCGGGGTATACCCTAGCTGTGGTAGCAAATATTGAACTATGAATTTGCTCTCAACTTCACTTTCATTACGGCACAATTGCGGGTTAAAAAGCAATGTTTTGTTACCTCTAAAGAATGGTAAATATTTTGAAAATTAAGCTACACGATTAATTATGTCATAACATGAGCTTGTTAAGTGATCAAATTTACTTGTAATTATGTAAAAAAGTTAATAAATTTACTGTGTATACGGAGAATATTTAGAGCTTTTGCTTAATATCACTCAAATAACAATATCCCCGACTTCTTCAAGAAGTCGGGGATATTAGTAGCAGAACCAAAGTTAAAATCTATTAGATAATATGAACGCTACATCATTGGGAAAACGTCAGTAGGGGAATTAAAATGGGATATGTAATTGCAACCGCAAATATGAAAGGTGGAGTTGGTAAAACTACCCTCACCGTGAATATTGCCACTTGTTTAGCCAAAAATCATGGAAAAAAGGTACTTGTCTTAGATTTAGATAGTCAAATTAGTGCGACATTGAGTTTAATGTCACCAGTAGATTTTGCCAAACGTCGCAAACAAAGAAAGACATTTAGATATTTACTAGATCAAATTATCAACCCTGAACCAGAAGCAAAATTTACAATTGGGGATATCATTCAACCACAAGTTTGTAATCTGACCGGATTGAATTTATTACCGGGAGATATAGACTTATATGATGAATTTGTAGTTTCAGAAATGCTGCATAATCAATCAGTAGCATTGGGAGAGCAAGATTTTGAAAATATCTGGAATCGCTTTGAAAGAGTTTTAATTAGAGATATTTTAAAACCCATTCGAGATGAATATGATTTTATTCTTTTAGACTGCGCTCCTGGTTATAATCTTATGACTCGTAGTGCTTTAGCCACAAGTGATTTTTACATTCTTCCAGCCAGGCCAGAACCATTATCCGTGGTAGGAATTCAACTTTTAGAAAGACGTATTGGTCAATTAAAAGACAGTCACGAACATGAAGCAAAAATAGATATCAAAATGTTAGGAATCGTCTTTAGTATGTCTAGTGCAAATCTCCTAAATGGTAGATATTATAAACAAGTAATGCACCGAGTTATTGAAGATTTTGGAGTAGATAAAATCTGTAAAGCCCAAATACCAGTTGATGTTAATGTTGCTAAAGCTGTTGATAGTTTTATGCCTGTTTCTTTACTAAGTCCGAATACAGCCGGTTCTAAAGCATTTATGCAATTAACTCAGGAATTATTGCAAAAATTGTAAATTAACAACAACTCAATTCAAATCTGCATTTTCAAGAATCTTTGTAGAGACATTTAGCGTGGTGATAGCCTAGCCATACACATTCGCCAGCAAAGTTACAAAAAAAGGGAATCAGAAACAGAAAGTGTCTTGTTATCTGTTCCCTTTTTCCTCGAAATGTTTTATGGCGGTTGAGATACAGTTAGCAAGTTGTAAAGCCTGTAGGGGCGCAGGGTCTGCGCCCTCGATTGTATTGCATCAAGCGCGATAACCGCTATATGTAAGTAAGTATCAAATTCATCAAGCTATCGAAAATACGATCGCGTGATCAAGGCATCATTTCTTTGCCATACAGCATTTCCTGTACCATCAAATAACTCATTAGCGAACCAAAAAATATTTACGCCTTTGCTTTTAGGTCAGTAATGTGCAATATATTGACTCAGCAAATACTGACCACGCTGAATTACAGTTGGAGTATTAAAATAGAAGTTGATCATCTAGGGTGCTACTATGTCTGAAACTGCGCCAACATCTCCAGACAATTTTACTAATATTCCTGCACCACCATCTAAGCAGCAAAGGAGCAAAAAACCAATTCCTTTGTTATTGGGATTAGTGGTTGTAGTGAGTGGTTTGGGTTATGCCATATGGCGAAATCAACCACAGGGAACAGTAGATATATTTAAACCAAGTGGCAGAATTGAGTCAATTGCTTTTTGAGAAGGGGCTGCTGTCAAAAAAGGACAAGAACTAATTAAGTTAGATGACAGTAATGATCAACTTTTACAAGAACAATTACGAGGAACTGAAGCACGGGTAATATCTGCACAATCTGATGAACAGCAAGCGATCGCAGATGTGGATAGGGTGCAAAGTGAAATTGAGCAAATTAATAGTCAAATTAGGGAAGCAAAACTCAATTTACAGCAGTCTCAAGGGGATACGCAAGGACGAATTCAACAGGCAAAATCTAACGTAGCGGCTGCTAAGGCTCAATTATTACAAGCACAAGCCCAGGTTAAGCAAACAGAGGCAGAGGTAAAATTAGCGAAAATTAACCGCGATCGCTACAGCCAGCTTATCAAAGAAGGCGCTATTAATCAACAACAATTTGATCAATCACAAACTACATTAGATACAGTTATAGCCACTCTAGAAGCCCGTAAAGCAGCCGTAAATGCTGGACGAGAACAATTAAGTGCTATCCAAGGCGCTTTAACTCAAACTCAAACTACAGGCTTTAATCCTGGTATTCGCAACGCCCAGTTAGAAGCATTAAACAGAAAAAAAGACCAAAGCTTTGCTCAATTGCGATCTGTTCAGGCAAAAGTTAAATCGGCTCATGGTAAAGTCAGAGATGCTTTAGCATCAAAACAGCAAATCCTCACTCAAATAGAAGATTCTAAAAAAGATGGTTCTATCGTTCCCCTGATGGTAAAGAATATAGCGGTTATCGCGCTTGATGCAACACAATCGAAGGCGCAGACCCTGCGCCCCTACAGGCTTTACAATTTGCTGACTGTATTTCACAAAGAGTGCATACTGTTATAAGTACCTTTGCAAAATTAATTAAACATTTTAAAAATTCATAAACCAATGAATTAGGTAGGGGCAAACCTCCTGTGGTTACCCAAAATACTTCACCCAACCCACAACATACA
>JANMGZ010000472.1:0-10863 GCA_031374905.1 Dolichospermum sp. OTE_70_metabat_362_sub | reverse complement strand
CAAGTGGACTTTCTCAAGCCCTAGAATATAGTTTAACATTAGGCATAGATGGCACAATTGAAAGAATTTTTCCCTTAAATCAAGCTGCTAGAGAATACATTGATAGCAGTGGTATTCCACAAATTGGTAAACCTTTTGTTTCTACTAATAAATCTGGGCAAAACTTGAGAATAAGAGTCATCCTTAGTCCTAATAATAAGGTACAAACATTACCCGAAACACCATAATAATTCAAAATTTGATTTTTGAAATCTACGTAGGGTGGGCATTGCCCACCGATAAATGAGAAAAATGAATGTATTAATATAGCGGTATGCAGTTGAATAAGATACATTATAAGTCCCCTCCTCGCTTGGGAGTGGGGTTCTTGTATTTCACTAACATTAATTGTCGGCTTTTCCCCTTTATTCAGCCAGCCCTAAGTATTAATGATTTATTATTTTGTAGTTGATATTACTAATTAAGCTAATAAACAAAAATTTTCTGGTGACAAAACGCCAAGAAATAACTTAGGAAGTATTCTAAAGATAGATGTTTTGTTGCTCAAGTAGGTTAGATATGGAAACTGAACTAAAACGGCGTTATGTTGCAGGAGAAAGATATTTTGTTTCTGCTAACTTAGTCAAGGCTAAACTAATTGATGCCTATTTACCAGGAATTAATTTATGGGGAGCAGATTTAAGTGAAGCTAACTTAGCTAAAGCTAAACTCTGGGGAGCAAATTTGAGTGGAACAAATTTAGCAAAGGCAAATTTGACTAGAGCAAATTTATCTGGTGTCAATCTCACTCAAGCAAATCTTCGGGGCGCTAGACTGCATTATGCTAAGTTATATGGTGCGAATTTACATAGTGCATATTATGATGAAAGCACTAAATTTCCGAGAAATTTTGATCCTCTTAGTCACAATATGCAAAAGTTGTAAATACCTAAACTTCTGCTGGTGCTGGTATGGGGAATATTTCTCCAGCTAAATATGCCCAAAAATGCTTTTGAAAATAAAGCCAAGATGTCATATCTTCCCCTTCCATATAACTTTTTGGTGCGGCTTTATATAAAGGAACACGGTTATTTATTTCCTCTTGTAAAATTGGATGTAATTCTGTTAAACCGCGAACTTTATTACCTGTAGCACTATAAATTAAATAACCAGGATGCTTGCCCATTTTCATCCAAGGCAACCATTGACCAATTCTATCCCAGGATAGGCTTAATTGGGTGACTGAATTGAGTTCTGAATTTTCTAAATCTGCTGTAGGAACAGAGATTTTAAATAATTCTGCTGCTTGATAAATTTCTCCTGGACAATAATCTGCAAATTCGGGATTTTCCGCTAAGGGATTGGGATAATTAGGAAAGATATCAAAGATAAAATTAGTTTTGTCTCCTTCTATTTGGACGGGTATTTTATTTTTAAATTGACCTTGAACGGGATTGTTCGCAACGTGCATAACCGTGACTTTTTCCTGTGTCCAAGGATTTTCCCATTTATGTAAAATTTCTTTTGTTTCTGGGTGAAGATAATAAGTTAATTCTCTAGAGGTAAAATCCCAATTACCTTGATTATCAGGAATACAGCGACTCACACTCATACCAACAATTTTAAATAATAATTGTCGTTTTTCTCCAGGAATAAAGCTATAAATATTCCCTGTCCAACTCAGAAAATTAGACTCATTAGCATCTAAAGAAGCACGGGTTTTAATCCATTGTTCAACATCTACTAATCGGTTTTGGGCTATCATGATATATCTCCTAAAATCTTACAATCTCTTAAATTGCTAATTTTTACCTGCTTTCTACTATATTCCAGAAATAACCATCTGGGGCAATAAAAGAAAAACTTTTTTCGGTAAATTCGTTATTTAAAATTTCCGTTATTTGTTTTGCTGAACTTTCTCGTACTCGTTGCCAATAAGTCTCTATAGCTTTTACTCTATAAGTATAAAGGCACATTCCTAAACTGCCAGGTTGAGCATCTGTAAACCGTGATTTTAAAGTAATATTTTCTGGAAATCTAATTATATAAAGTCTACCACTTCGCGCTGCCATAAAGTCAGTTGGAGAAGAACGAGGATCATCAAAAGCCGTAACTATAAACTTTTCTCTTGGGTTAAGTTCAAAAATTTCTCTTCCTGCTAAAGATGATTCATAACTAGTTTCCACCTCATCACGTACACGCAATAAACCTAAAACTTCTTCATAGAATTTGAGAATTTCTTTACTGTCATCTTGCACAACTATTCCTACATGAGTAAATTGACTAGTTTGCAAAGCTGCATGATGATTAATTTGTCCATAATCAGGGACATTATAACCAAAACGTTGAAACAAAACTTGACGAGTTAATGGTTGGAGTAATAACATTTCTCGGACTCCTACTAAAGGTTCTACAAAAGGACGACTTTTTCTATCTTTGTTGTAAATTACTTCCCAATAAGGTTGAGTGTAACGGATATTTTCACCAATTGCTTTTGCTGCTTCTGCATGATTTAAAATCCCTAATATATCAGTAGTTAAGGTAGTACCCCAACGATTACCTTTTACTTTCATGGAACTAACACCTAAACCCATAGATGTGGGATTTTGCCAAATCATTAACCGAATCAATCCATGATCTGCATTTTGATGATAAAGTCGAATAGTCTGTAAAGATGAATTTACTCGATATAATTGATCAGCTATTGCTGCGGTTAATTCTCCTATTTCTCCAATATGATAGCCAAATTGTTGCCAATATTGAATTGCAAAAATAGCATCTGTGACACCAATGCAGACTTCATATATACCGCCAATTGTTGTATTATTGTTTGAATTCATAATTTATTTAGGTGGAAACTTTTATGATTAAACGCAATAATTCCAATCCCGCAAATGGGGGAAGTTATGAAGCTAAGATAGCAAAAATTGAAACTATTATCACTCGCATTGAAGGAGGTGATCTAGAATTAGCCGATGTATTTGCGGAATTTGCGACTGCGGTTCAGTATCTACGCGAATGTGATAGTTTTTTGCAGCAGCGACAGCAGCAGGTAGATTTGTTAATTGAAACTTTGCAAGATGAGAATTAGAAAAATGAATGTCAGGTAGAAGAAACAAACATTATTGTGTATATGTGGAAACTTTACCTGATTCAACCAATTGATACAGAAGGAAGTCGTGAGACTATTTAATAATTACATCCTACAAATCTTTTTGGGGAATAGCTTCGTGGAACTCGATCATCAATTGCATTGTTTCTATTTCTAAATCACGTAAATCCTGATTTAGATATACAGCACCTTGAGAACCAAACCAACGGTCAAAAATTGCCACGTATTTGGGGTTATTGTTCACAAATCCTTGCATAAACTTGACGAGGGAATAATTCACTGAATTGAGGAATTTAGAGTTATTTTCAGGAACCATGCAAGCAATTCCTTCTCGTGAATAGGGACGAGGAGGGACAATCGCAAAACTATCTTTATTTTTTGCTGTTTGTAACCATCCTTCTAAAAGAATACTATCGGATGCAAAAGCGTCAATTTTACCCTGTTCCAAAGCTGCAAACCCTTCTGGTCTAGTATTCAAATATACAAGCTTGACTTGGGGTTGTATTTGCTTGATTGCTTGTTCGTTGGTAGTTCCAGCCAGCACTCCTACACGCTTGTTAATCAGAGATTCAGGTGAACCTAAATTGCTGTTCTTCTTAATTAAGATTTGAGTACCTGTGACACCATAGCTGATGGAAAAATCAACTTTTTTATCTCTCTCCCAAGTAAAACTACTAGCATCACAGACAATATCAACTTGTCGGTTAATAATCTTGGGAATCCTTGCGGCTGGGGTAACTGCAACTAATTTCAGTTGAATTTTTTTGCCTAATTCTTTCTCTAACTGCTGCTGGATCAAAGTCAGCATATCCACAGAATAACCAGTCAATTTTCCTTGACTATCAGAGTATGCAAATGGTAAAGCATCCTTACTCGTACCAGCAGTTAATACTCCCGTCCTGGCTACTTTTTCCATGACAGTCTCTGCCCCCGCAACACCAGGCATCAATGCTGATAATATCAAACCAAATATCACAGGTGCAACATTTCTATATATCTTCAACTCAGTAAAAGCAGGTAAATAGGAGAGATTTATTTTGGTATTGACAAACATATTCTAATCTTTGGGAATCCACAGTATCAAAATAAAGAAATTATCTCTATTAATGATCAACTCAGCAGTTCTAGAAATGATTCTTCACATTAGACCTCTTGCACCAATTTTATATGAAGTCGCACAGAAATCACCAAATCCATTAATTTATCCGTCTTTATCTGCGTTTATCTCTGGGAAATTGAAGCTAGTTTAGTATTTGCAGAAAATTTATCAAGTTTATTACCCTTTGTACCAGTTCTTGAAGGAGGAGGTGAAGAAGCAGTTGTCAGAGAAGCAGTAATTAAACTCCGGGAAAATGAAAAGTTAAGCGATTTAGAACCCTTACAGCGCTTCAGGAAATTAAGCAAAGCAATCGCAAAGTCTGAATATTGTGATTGCTTCATTTTTGATGAATAAAAAATTAAATGAGAAATATTTACTCCACCAAAAAACCAAAAAACTGTAAGCCTTCTTCTATTCCAGCAGCAAATTTAGTTTTTGCTAAGTAACGATTTTCGTTTGAGTTTTCGTTGTGCCAATCTAATAATTCCTGTTTAGCATTGGCAACAATAATACCTTTTTCTTCTCTGTTGGCAAACAAAGCAATATCATTACCAGAATCACCACAAGCAACGGTTTTGGCTGCATCTATTTCTAAATGTTCCCGCACAAAATTCATTGCCATACCTTTATTGGCTTGACTGGGCAAAATGTCTAAATTATTATGATTTTTATGATCACTATAACTATAAATAACTTGAATATCTAATCCAGCATTTCCTAAAGAGTTCTCTAATTCTGATAAAACTTGTATAGCATTTTCTTCTTCTAAGAAGTAGCTAACTTTAAAAGGTCTTTGCTCACTTTCTGGTTGTGGTATTAATTTGATAAAATTATCAGCTATTTGTTTAACTAATTCTCTATCCCAAGCTTTAGATAAATGCTCTGACCATTTATAATTTAAAGTTAACTTATATTGAGCATCATAATTATAAATTTCTGTGCCTACTGCACAAATCAAAATATCTGGTTTTAGAAGTTTTTTGTCTTTATCTTTCTGTTCTTTTTCAAGTTGTTTATATAGATAAAGCGATCGCCCTGTAGAATAGACAATTTTGGTATTATATTCCTGACGATGCAAATTTAGTCTCTGATTCAGTTTTTCCATTGCCTGATCATCACCCACGAGAGTGTGGTCTAGATCAGTAACGAATAGAAACTGTTGCAAATTATACTCCATATTTTATTTTAGAGGGCGATCGCCTGTTTTCTACCGTAAACTCTACCAGAAAAAAAATATTTACTAGATTGGTGAAAATAACCTTGACATTTTACCCCATACCAGCGATAAAGGTCAAGCAATAGAGTTTCTGCGAAGGTTTACAAAAAGGCAGGAGTTAAGAGGTAGGGGGCAGAAGGTTATGAGTATCAATTAAAACTTTAGTTCTGGGTTTAAAGCCCAGTTTAAAGAAAGAATTATGCACATAACGCGCAGCGCGTTAGCGTAGCGGCACGAAGTGCAGTATAAAGCGTCCTGGCTTCAATCCCACTATGAGTAAGGTTGGGTTCCTCCTGCCTTCTGCCTTCGACCTCCTGCCTCCTGAAAGGATTTTAGTTTCCTAAATAAAATGATTAGCTATCTTAAAGGTATCGTCGCTGGTGTCCAAGCCATTACCCCCAATCGCGTCATCTTGACGTTAGAAGTTAATGGTACAGGTTATGATTTGCAAATTCCCCAACGTCTGGCTAACCAGTTAACTTCAACTGGAGATGTGATCCAAATATTTACACATTACCAGATTCGGGAAGAAGTACCCATGCTCTACGGTTTTTCTTCTCCTTCCGAACGGGATTTATTTCGCCATTTGCTGAGTGTTAGTGGCATTGGTGCCGCATTAGCGATCGCGCTCTTAGATACAATGGAATTACCAGAGTTAGTCCAAGCCATTGTCGCTGCTAATGTCCAAATGCTGATTCAAGCCCCTGGAGTGGGCAAGAAAACCGCTGAACGTATCTGTTTAGAACTCAAGAGCAAACTGATTGAATGGCGCAAATCGGCGGGCTTCTTCGTGGCTACAGGTGGGCCTGCACCGGGAATTTTAGAAGAAGTGCAAATGACTCTGTTTGCTTTGGGATATACTGCCCATGAAGTTAGCAACGCTTTACACGTAGTTAGTGAAGATATTGGTTTGCCCAAAAATGCCTATGTGGAAGATTGGATTAGACAAGCAATCGCTTATCTCAGCAGTAGTGAAGTAGAGTGTTCCTAGTTAATGATGAATAATCCTTATGCTTGGATAAATGAATCTTTGTCCACTATTCATCGGGCTGACTGGTATCGTTCCGTGCAAACGATTCACAGCCTACCCGGTGCAACTGTGGTATTATCTGGGCAAGAGGTTATTAATTTTGCCAGTAATGATTACTTAGGACTAGCAGGAGATGAACGCTTACAAACAGCCGCCATTCACGCTATTCAAAAATTCGGCACTGGTAGTACAGGTTCTAGATTACTCAGTGGGCATCGAGAAATACATAGAGAATTAGAACAGGGAATAGCATCTACCAAACAAACCGAAGACGCATTAGTATTTAGTTCCGGTTATTTGGCAAATTTAGGGACAATTGCGGCTATAGTCGGCAAAAGAGACTTAATTTTATCTGATGAATACAACCATTCCAGCTTAAAAAAAGGGGCAATTCTCAGCGGTGCAACTATAATCGAATATCCGCACGGTGGTACTGCAATACTAGAAAAAAAGTTACAGGAATATCGAAAAAATTATCGGCGCTGTTTGATTATTACCGATAGCGTCTTCAGCATGGATGGTGATTTATGTCCATTACCCCAACTGCTAGATTTAGCTGAAGAATTTAGGAGTATGTTACTCCTAGATGAAGCTCATGCTACGGGAGTCATGGGAAAAACTGGTGCTGGCTGTGTAGAACATTTTGGCTGTACAGGCAGGGAATTAATTCAAATTGGTACATTAAGTAAAGCCTTGGGGAGTTTAGGCGGATATGTCGCTGGTAGCCGTCCTCTGATTGACTTTTTACGCAATCGCGCCCCCAGTTGGATTTACACCACCGCCCTTTCCCCCGCAGATACAGCAGCAGCAATAGCCGCCATTAAGATCGTTCAACAAGAACCCCAAAGGCGATCGCAACTCTGGCAAAATGTCAATTATTTAAAACAATTAGTTCAAGATAATTTACCTAACTTAAAATTATTACCCACCGCATCGCCGATATTATGTTTTCAATTACCCAGCACAGCCGCAGCATTAACAGCAGCAAAACATTTGCAAGCAGCGGGAATTTTCGCTCCAGCCATTCGTCCCCCCACAGTTAGCACCAGCCGGATTAGAATATCTGTAATGGCTACCCATGAGTTAGGACATATTAAGAAATTGGTAGAAGTGATCAAAAGCATGGAAGAATTAAAATAAGGAGGTAGGGGCGCAGGGACTGCGCCCTCAATTGTATTGCATCAAGCGTGATAACCGCTGTATACTAAATTCTTCTTAATTAGAATAATTTCTTGATAAATATGTTACCTCATATCCAAACCTTAATTTCATTAATCGAAACCTTACCCTTAAATACCCAAAAACAAGTAGTAGAACATTTGCAAGAATATATTCAACAACTGACCAAAAATTTAGATCCTCAACAGAAAATAATCCCAACAGACGATTATTCATCACAACTTTCGCCAGAAGAACTGGAAATGCTGAATAATTGTACAGAAATGCCTGTGTGGTCTCCTTTTGATTCATGACAATGGATGTTAAAACCCAGAGAATTTATCAGTAGAATTCATCTAAAATCTAAAATCCAAAATCGGATGATCTTTGACTTTCCTAATACAGCCCTTTCAGTAGCTGGCTTAACTAACTACCTGCAACTACTATTAGAACAAGATGAAATTCTCAGACAAGTATGGGTAACTGGAGAAGTTTCCAGCACCAATCATCACCGGAGTGGGTTATTTTTTACATTAAAAGATACTGATGGTACAGCCTCTATTAAGTGCGTAGCCTGGAATAGTCAAGTAGCAAAATTAGCACAATTGCCTGTAGCTGGTGAACAGTTAATTATTTTAGGCAGTATTCGTATTTACCCGCAACGAGGAGAGTATCAATTGACTGTATGGCAAGCCTTACCCGCAGGTGTGGGTTTACAGGCGTTACGCTATCAGCAATTAAAGAATCGTTTAGAGTCAGAGGGACTATTTGATACAGAAAGAAAGAAATACCTTCCCCCTCATCCTCAAATTATCGCCGTTATTACCTCCCCAACAGCAGCCGCTTGGGGTGATATTCAAAAAACCCTCAAACATAGATATCCTGGCTTACACATCTTATTTTCTCCGGCTACAGTCCAAGGTGAACAAGCGCCAGCATCCATAGTTAAAGCCATCGAACGGGTAGCAAAAGATGGTCGAGCCGAAGTATTAATTTTATCAAGAGGTGGCGGTGCAGTTGAAGAATTAGCTTGCTTTAATGATGAAAAAGTCGTTATGGCTGTTGCTAATTGTCCTATTCCCGTTATTACTGGTATTGGACATCAAAGAGATGAATCTTTAACAGATTTAGTCGCTGATTTGTGCGTACATACACCGACTGCCGCAGCCGAAACAGTTGTTCCCTCATTGTCTGATTTACAAATTCAACAGCAGCAGCGAATTATAGCCTTGTGTACAGCCGTAAATTCATCATTAGCAGCTAAGGAACAGCAAATCCAAGACTTAAAAAATCGGTTGCGTCAGTTGCGGTTAGATAGACAAGTAGAACAGGAACGAGAAAAGTTATCTTGGAAACATCAGCAATTACGACAAATAACCACAGGACAATTACAACAAGCCAGGCAACACTTAGAAATGTTACGGCAAAAATTAGCCAGTCTTGACCCCAAAGCCGTGTTACAGCGTGGTTATGCAGTAGTTATAACCAAAAATGGTGTAATTCCTCATTCTGTATCAGAATTAACTATAGGGGAAAATTTAGTGATTCAGTTGGCACAAGGTAAGGTAACAGTTAAAGTTATAGAAGTTACTGAAGGTTGAGTTTGTGGAAAATATATTTTCAGACTTCCAACTTTATGCCCAGGATGCTCTACTGTACGATGTAAGCTATGTCCTATCATGATTCTGCCTTATTACAAAAAATCTCTGTTGAGATTTGTCAATCAATTGTTGCCATTCAACAACAGCAACCAGAATTATTGATTGCAAAATATCGAACTATTAACTGGCAAATATCTACAAATGAATCAGCTTTAAGGACAAAATTTAATGCCATACTCAGTCAAACTAAAACCTGGGATGAATTATTGCAAAAACTGCAATCATCACTCAAAGCAATTCTTACTCCCGCAGCTTTCGATTCACAAATACTATCAGATTTAACCACCTCTATTGGGCAGTTAAATCCCGAAAATTCTGATTTAAATCCTACACATTCACTCCAGCCCTCTCAGCCCTCTCAGCGACAATCTTCCGGTATAGCTATTTTACTTCTAGATGCAGAAAACTTACAACTTAATACTCACACAGAAAAGTTTTTAACTACAACTTGTAATTGTCCTTTGCAAGTTAAAATTGCTTTTGCTAATTGGTCAAATCGCGGAAAATTGGATGTAGAATTACATGAACGAGGTTATGATTTAATTCATGTTCCTGCTGGTAGAGATAACGCTGATGGCAAAATGATTGCCGTGGGTTCTTCTATTCATGAACGCTATCCTCATATTAAAGAAGTTTTTGTTTGTTCATCAGATAAGGTAATGACAAATTTATGTAATACATTACAACAAAATGGTATATTAGTTTATCAAGTTAGTCAACAAGGAGAAAAAATTAAAGTATTCAATAGTGCTACTAATGAAACTATTCATTATTCACTAAAATCTTTACCAGAAATACCATCTGTAGAGCAGTTTATTTTTCAAGTTAAAACTTTAATCAAATTACAACAAAAACAAACAGCAAATCATTGGATTAAACTTTCCGTTTTGTCTAAATTGTTTAAAAACAAACATGAATTAACTATTAGTCAAATCATTGCTCATCACTTCCCTAATAAAAAAGCTAAAGATGTATTTAGTCATTATTCATCTGAGTTTGTAGTTCATCAAATTGATGAAAAATCGGAACTATATGTCACAATTTTTGAAAATCATCAACCTCAATTAGAAAATAGTCAGGAGAATTTACAACCCCAAGCTACAATATCAAAATTGTTATCTACTTTTAATTCTTCCGCAGATTTAGAGCAAGCAATCAAGAATCTTTTGACTGATTTGAACAAGCTAGATCATCAAAAATCTATTGATATTAGTATTGTAGGAAGTAAGTTTTATCAGCAATATGGTAAACCAATTACTGAACAAATAAAACAATTACAAATAGGTGGTAGTTTTGTTAAATTTCTCCATTCTTGCAAATCTTTGGAAATTCAGCAAGTAGGTAAAAGATGGGAAGTGAGTATTAAAAATTAAGCCGTCATCACTATGATTTGCGTGATTTAATTACGAATATAGCGGTATCCACTCCTTGCGAGATCCAGGCAGCAAATTGTCAAGCCTGTAGGGGCGCAGGCCCTGCGCCCTCGATTCCTCGATTCCTCGATTCCTCGATTCCTCGATTCCTCGATTCCTCGATTCCTCGATTCCTCGATTCCTCGATTCCTCGATTCCTCGATTCCTCGATTCCTCGATTCCTCGATTCCTCGAT
>JANMGZ010000394.1:0-16457 GCA_031374905.1 Dolichospermum sp. OTE_70_metabat_362_sub | reverse complement strand
TACTCATATTACCACTCTCTCCCGTGCATGATTATTACTATTTACTATCAGGAAACATCCCGCAAAGCCGTGAAATAGCCACTAAGCCGCAAGTATCCCCAAGGTAATTTCTCTCACTCTACATGAGCAATGTCAACCCCCGATAGACCCTTTGTTAGTTACCACCTTTGGTCTTTATTTGCCCCCAGCCGGGGACAAGAACATTGGCATTGCCAAATGAGAAGAGGATTTATCAAAGCGCGACAACATGAACCACAAGTTAAAGCTTTATTGGCAACAGCTACCCTACCCCAGCGAATTGGCATTCTTGCCCAAAAAGGTGTATACGAATTTCATCATCATCATCATTGGTTAACGCAGGTTGATGGTGTGGAAAAAGTTGCCCGATTATTGGGATTGAGTCAGACCCATGAAACAGTTAAATATCGGGTATTACAGATTTTACGAAAATATCAAAATGCCCCTTTATTATTAGGGAAGCGGATTCTAGAACTAACTTCCGGTGATGAAGGTTTCCCAAAACCGATTGTGATTGAAAAACAAGATTATTACTTTCGTTTGTATGCCGCTATGGACTGTATATTTATCGAGTCTGATAGCACCTTACATATTTTAGATTTTAAAACTGGTAGATCTGCTTTTGACCACAGACAAGCATTAGTTTATTTAGTTGCAGCCCGTTATCTTTATCCTGGTAAAACCGCAGTTGCATCTTTTTATAATTTGGAAATTTGTAAAAAATCGGAATTAATTACTATTAGTAATAGTGAGTTTAAATCTTTAGAATCTGAGTTAGCTAATATTGCCCATCAACATCAACAGGATTTACAAGAATATGAAGCTAAAAATAGCAATTTCAGCCAAATATTTCCCCCAAATCCCGGTAATCATTGCCGTTTTTGTGCTTTTAGTTCTATCTGTGAATTCGCGGATTTGAAACTACCAAAGTCCTATTCCATGCCAATTACAAAGTCTCACCCTTCTCCCACCTCTTCATGAGTCGTATTTGGTGATTTAGGCTTTGGCTAGTTTTCTGATGGAGAAGTCGCTGATTTAGAGGGTTCTGCCGCTGGAAAAAAAATTTCAATGCCCAATTAAAAAATAAACCTTAATCACGGGTATTATATGTTTGAGGCATCCCTCATGTTAATCGTGTAAAAGTCCACTTTTTAATTTCTGGAGCTATTCAATGTCAATTTATGTCGGTAATTTGTCCTATGAGGTTAGAGAAGAAGACCTCAAACAGGCGTTTGCAGAATATGGAACTGTTAAAAAAGTTCAACTACCTATTGACCGGGAAACTGGACGTGTCCGAGGTTTTGCCTTTGTAGAAATGGGATCAGATGCGGAAGAAGAAGCCGCAATTGCTGCGCTTGACGGTGCTGAATGGATGGGACGTAGCTTAAAAGTAAACAAAGCTAAACCCAGAGAGGATCGTAGTAGTGGTGGTGGACGCGGTGGATATGGTGGTGGTGGACGCGACCGTTACTAAGTTCTGCCATTAAGACTCGAAGCATCATATTTTTAAGGACAGAGGAAATCTCTGTCTTTTTTAATGGATATGGGGTAAAAACTCAGAAAATTCTGATTAAATATCATCATTATCTCATTGATGCTCACGATTAAAGAAATAGAGGTGATTATGATCTTAACCCAGATTTAACCAAGGAAGATGCTGATAAATTGATTGTCCAAGCGCAAGAAATGTTAAATTTTACTAATCAATATTTAAATCAACAGACTTAGATCATGTTAGTTTTTAAGGAAAGGGCGTAGTTTACCTGTATGAAATTGACGGATGTTACCCAACATAATATTTTGTTAGGTTGCACTATTGCTTAACCCAACCTACATTTCTAAGACGCTTAAAATTGACTTATCAAACTATCTATTTGATAACTGTGTATCTTGCTAACTGGTGCTTGTGCTAAAGCTACCTGATCTTCATTATTCAAAATTACTCTGCCATAAATGCGAGATAATAAAGATTGCCATTGCACACTTCCTAAATTATCTACCAGAGAAATATCTATGGTATCGCTAATATCTAAATCTTCTATTAACAGATTCATAGCTATACTAGATAAAAACATTTCTGCATCTTCAGTATCCATATCACCTGTGTTGATGAGCAGAGTAATTTTTTCACTTTCGGGATGAGTTGCTAATGCTTGAATTACCTCTTGTAACTCAAAACCTAGTTCATCTTCTGATTGTGTCCAATCAGGGAAAATGATTAAGTTGATATCTCTTAGACGTAGATTTTGTTCTAGGCTTTCTAACAAGTAATTTCTGAATAATTCATGGAAGAGATCACCCATCTTAGCCGAGTAAGCGCGACTATCTAGAAAGCTAGGATTATTCTGCATAGCTAACTTAATCTCATCGCTTTTCTGTTGACGCAATTCAGGATTATTCCCCAGCGCAACTGCTAATTTGATATAAGATTCTTCACTATCTGCTACCAAGTCAGGAATATTTAATGTTTGGATCATTGCTGCTCCCATTGCAGAACGGAAACAATTTCCCTGTCTAGCTATGACTGGTAAATGAACCTGTAGTGGTTCTATTAAAGAAGTTGTTCCGGCAAACGGAAAAGAATCTAAATAAACATCAGATATTTGATAGTATTCCTTCATGTCCTGTCTATCTGGGACTGGTTGAGGATCTAATACTATTAGTCGTTCAGTTTCTAAACCATATTTGATAAATATGGAATTGAGATGATTGATAAATTGTAGTTTGGGATAATTATTTGACCAATTTGGACCAAATGGTAAAAGCACTAAAACTGAATTTGGTACTTGAGAAATAATTTTTGCCCACGTTTCCACTAGTTCGGGAATTGTTTTAAAGTAGTTAGCACAGGAGATGAAAACAAAAGCATCTTCGGGAATACTTAAATTATTCCGTTCTACTGGAGTAGTGATTTTTCCTTCTTCAGTTCCATAACTAAAACAGTGTGCAGAACCCTCTAATTTGATTAGCTTTTCTTGATATTGCTCTTGTGCTGTGGGTGATGGATCAGTTAATGTACCGGAAATATAATAATCCATATTTCGCATCCCAGTTGTTACCACAGAACCACCACTGGTAACTTGTATTCTTGCTAATCTATGGGTTGCTAATAGGCAAATTTGATTAGTTACTGCGGTTACATTGGTAGCTATAAATAATATATCAAGATCATTAGCACGAATAGTATCAACCTGTGCTGATAATTCCTGTGGTAGCAGTTTAAATGCGTTAGCAGAAAGTTGACAATATTGTTCTAATTGATGACCAGTTTTCGCAAGAGAATACAAGATAACTTCAAAGTCTCGACTTAGATATTCATAAATAGGAAGATAAGCAAATGTTTCGGCTGATGGTAAAAAATTACTTGCTAGAATACCAAGACGTATTTTATGTCTGTTTACAGGTCTATCTGTAAATTCATAATCAATTTCTGAACCATTAATTTTCAGAAAATATTCTATTATTTCTGCACGTTTAACATAGATATCTTTGAGATTTTTTTCATTGAAGTAAAGAGGAATAAAATTAGCTAGTTGAGTAAAATAATTGGTTATTTTGCCACAGAAAGATGAAGTTCTCTTTTCCAATATATATCTATGTAAATTATCAATAAATTTTTCTATCTGTTCATAGAAATTTTCTGCTTCTCCTCCGGCTTGGAAATATCTTTGATAGGATAGGCAAAATTGCAGATAGTCATATAGCAACCATTCAGGTATATCTGCAAAATCGGCAGGTAATGGTAATTGATTAAAATTGCAATACAGCATAGCTGCTAGTAAATACTGGATGGCTTTTGCTTGCTGCAAGTCTTGAGATATATGTCCAGCTATATTATTAATAAATATCTCTTCTTCTTGAGTTAAATTATGATTTTTGATCCCACTATTTAGTAATATTTTATATGTTTGTCCTAATAGACCTACATACATATCTGCTAGTTGATTATCTGCAATATTCAACAATTGCTCTGCTATTTGTTTTCGCAGTTCATATAATTCAATCTTGTTTCCAGTCAAAGCAGCATATCTACAAGCGGCATTTTGTCTGGTCAAACGAGGATAAAGGCTATCATTAGCAATAATATTAAATAGCTTTTGGTAGTCTAATGCAATAGCATCTTTTAAAGCTGCATTTCGACGGGTTTGCTGCTGGGGATGAATGCGGAATCGTGATAAAACTTGATCCACAAATCCTATTTTGTATTGACTCATAATTCTGAGCCACATTTCTAAATCTACAAGCTGACAAAGTTCGGGATTAAATAAACCTACTTTCTCAAAAACTTCTTTTTTGATTAAAACAATACTTGGTTCACCTATTTTGTTAATAGGATTACCCAGTATATTTGGATCGTGTAACAGTTCTTGTCCTGATTGAATTGGTTTTAATTTTGACCAAGCTTTATGTACATCTTTGGCTTCGTGAGCTTCTAAAAAGTTGGGATTATAGTTAGCATCTTCTACATTAGTAAATAGTTGACGTGGCGAAAAAACTAAACCGATTTCTTCATCTTGTTCAGCTAAATCAACCATTTTATCAATGCAGGTTGGTTCTAATATATCATCTTGAAAAAGGAATTTGATGTATTTACCTTGAGATTGAGAAATACAAAAGTTCCAGTTTTTAGCTAAACCATATTGTTCATGATTGATGATTCTAAAATTTATTTGGCTTTTTTCTAAAATATATTTAGCTAGTTCTATTGTTTTATCTTGAGAACCATCATCAGAAATGATAATTTCTAAAGAGGAATAATTTTGAGCAATAACACTAGCAATTGCTTCTATGATAAATTGTTCACCGTTGAATGTAGGAATACAAATACTAACCAATGGCAATTCTTGACTATTATTTAGTGTCTTAGAACTATTTACTCGATTAAAAATAATTCTTGAGTTAGTTGGATTTCTAAATAGAATCTCTGCATTTAATAACTCTTGACGCAGTTCTGATCTAGATTTGAGATTTTTAGCACCTAGATAGTAATCAACCATAGCCATTTGTGCTGGGGTAGTTTCCGGTTGAGGTACACTAAAAAGTAACTTGAGGGCTAATTCTCGATCAGGAGGGACTTCTGCCATATCATGTTTAAGCAGACTTTCATTTTTAGCCGTATAAGTCGAATCCACAGCCGAATTTAGATGAAAATAAGAACAACCAGATTTTACTGAATAAAATATGTGTGTTCCTATATCATTACCAGAAGCATAATGATGAGTAGAACAAAGATGATAGAAACGGAATAAAAAATTAGGGTCAAATACATGACCAGCAGAAACTATATTTAATCCTCTTTTTTGAAAGGGAATATGTCTACCCAAATTAAAATCTTTCCAATACAAGCAAACTGTAACAGGTTGGTATTCAGATTCTAATTGAGTTAATTCTTCTGCTAGTAATTCAAAATCCATTTCCACTGTAACATATCCGCTAGAGTGGGTTGGAAAAAAAATAGTACCATTTCTGTTAGTTTTTGGTTCTTCTTTGAGAAGTTCTAAAGCATATAAAAAAGGGCCTGCTGCTGGGATAGTTAGTTTATCATATTTATTATTAGCGTGATTAATATATATTTCTTCACGATAACTTGGATAACAATGTATACTCCTTAGAGGCGATTCTAATTCTGCTTGCCAACGATAACTATTGCTTAAAACTGGTCCATGTACTAATAAAGATTTTAATGGGTATTTTTCAGGTAAATCTGCATATTTTTTTAATACGAAATCCATACCATAGAACCCGTTACCAAAAAATATTTCATTGGTTTGTAAGGGTCTATCAGCACATAGCTGCTGAAGGTTTTTTTGACTGATCAGTACATTTTCCAGTGTTAACATAATTCAATATCCTTAAAGTAAATAGCGGTTGAATCTTCTGTTAAAGATACAATGACTTAATTATTGATTGTTCGGGCTAGGTGCATAAATGGGACTAATTAAGGCTTGATATATGATTCCTTCATAACATTGAATTCAAGGTTCATTCTAGGCATAAATTAGGTAATTTATTACACTTAGTTTTAAAATTATTCTTGTTGTAATTAGCTATTTAGCATTAATACGCCTATATAGGCTATATTATAGATATAATCTTTGAGTCATTTGTATAATTAGTAATTTATCTAATTTCTATTCTAGTATAAACACTTATCGGTCATTTTTGCTGATAAAAGTATATACTTTACTAATGATGTAGTATTTCATTCAGAGAATTTATTATGGAAAGCAAACAAAACGACTATAGCAATAGTCTACCCCCAATTGAGGAAATGGCATTGAAGTTTGCTTATGAAATGGGATGGGGAAACTTTAACGAGTCTAATCAAGGGAAAAGTATATTTGAATTTTTATATAGTTCTGCTCAACAATGCGCTCCAGAGTCCATTATCTTGGATGTATCTGCTGGTGAGTGCCGATATAAACCTTTTTTTTTACATGGTCAGTATGTAGCTATTGATTCTATGATTGGAGATGTTAATTGGGACTTTACGAAACTTGACTTAATTGGTGATGCGATGAATCTACCAATTAAAACTGCTAGTATTGATGTGTGTTTAAATTTTACAAGTTTGGAGCATTATCCTGAACCTGGGAAGGCATTACAAGAATTTGCTAGGCTTTTAAAGCCAGGCGGTAGATTATTTCTATATGTTCCATTTGTTCAAGCAGAGCATCAAATACCTTATGATTTTTTCCGCTACACACGCTATGGTTTAGCGCATTTGTGTAATCAGAATGGTTTAGAAATTGCATCGCTTAGACCGTCAAACAGTGTACTGGAAACCGCATTAAATATACTATATATGACAATTGGATTTATATCAGATCAGGAAATTAAAGATCATTTAAAAGAAGTAGTTGATCTAGAAATTAACCCAATTTTTCAGGCTCTCGATGATTTAAATGAAAGTTGTTTTGACTTTCCTGATCATCCTTTAATTCCACAAATGCCAATGGTATACTGCCTTTCTGCTATTAAACCAGGTGCTTCATATAAGTCCAATATTTACAATTCTAAACCAGAGTTATTGCAAGCAATAACAGCCTGTCCTAATTGCAATAATGAGAATGATTTAGACTGGAACTCTAGTAATATTCATTGTTCCCAATGTCATACTACCTACAGTTTTACAAAGGCAATTCCCAACTTTTGTTAAGTTACTAAATCCCAATTGATAGGAGTTCCTGTTTTTACGTCTTGTTTAACTGATTTACCTAGTAAAATATCATAGTATTTGGGTGGTAAACCTAACCCTGGACGCACTATTTTTAAGTTTTTTGGTGTTAGTATATCTCCTGCTTTCATGTCTTGGGAAATGTAGAGCGATCGCCTAAAATTCACAGACTCTTTTTCAGCCTCAGTTGCCCCATATTGTATATTACCCATTGCTTGCCACGCTCTTTTACTTTCAATCACCAATTGTTGCATTTCTTCAACTTCCATTGAAAATGCTGAATCAACCCCACCATCAGCCCGACGTAGGGTAAAATGTTTTTCAATAAATGTCGCTCCTAAAGCCACACTGGCAACAGCTACACCAATACCCATCGTATGATCTGATAAACCTACCTCCACATTAAAAAGATCCCGGAGATGGGGAATTGTTAATAGGTTACTATTTTCTGGTGTGGCTGGGTAGGTACTGGTACATTTAAGTAATATTAAATCCTGACATCCGGCTTCCCTTGCTGTTCTGACTGTTTCATCTAATTCTGCTACAGTAGCCATACCTGTAGAAATAATCATTGGTTTACCTGTGCGGGCAACTTTGCGAATTAGCGGTAAATCAATATTTTCAAAGGAAGCAATTTTATAACAAGGTACTTCTAAAGATTCTAAAAAATCTACAGCAGTAGCATCAAAGGGAGTGCTAAAACCAATAATTCCTAATTCTTGACATTTATCAAATATTGGTTTGTGCCATTCCCAAGGTGTGTAAGCTAGTTGATATAGTTGATATAGTGAATTTCCATGCCATAAACTATCAGGATTATTGATATAAAATTCTCCCTGATTGATATTTAAAGTCATAGTTTCTGCTGTGTAAGTTTGAATTTTAACAGCATTTACTCCAGCTTTAGCAGCCGCTTCTACAATTTCTAAAGCTCGCTCTAAAGAGTGATTATGATTACCAGACATTTCCGCAACAATAAAAGGAGATTGACTGCGGCTAATGATGCTATTTTTAACAACTATTTCTTTCATATTTATTATTATTAAATAACGATTAAATCCATTTAACTAAGACTGCACCCCAAGAATAACCTACACCAAAACCAACTAACATTAATTGAGAACCAGTTTTTAGCTTACCTTCCAAATATGCGTGTTTAATAGCAATAGGAATTGTAGACGAAACTGTATTTCCACAGTGTTGCATTTTGATATAAAATTTTTCATCAGGTAATTTGAGTTTTTTACGCAAATGCTCCAACATATATTGATTGGCTTGGTGAAAAATAAACAAATCAATATCATCAATTATTTTACCTGCTTTTGCTAATAAATTATTCACAGCATCAGGCACAACTTGTAATGTAAAATTAAAGATTTCTGTACCATCCATATAAAGATTATCTTTTTTATCTACATTTACCTCACTATTTGTATATCTTTGTCGCATACCACCAGTAGGTACAATTAAGTTATTTGCTCCACTCCCATCTGTACCAAAAACAAAAGGACTAATTAAAGATTGTGGAGTATCTACTACACCTTGTACTAAGGTTACAGCAGCAGCATCACCAAATATAGTTCTCACATTTCTATCATCAGGATCTATAAATTTACTATATGTATCTGCTGTAATCAATAATATATTCTGTGCTTGTTCAGTTTCAATTAAGCCTTTTGCTAAACTTAAACCATAGACAAATCCAGAACAACCTAAGTTAAAATCCAGTGCGCCGGCTGTTTTAGGAATACCTAAACGCTCTTGAATTATGCAAGCAGTCGTTGGTAAAAAGTAATCTGGACTTTGGGTACAGAATAAAATATAGTCTATATTCTCAGGTTGACAAACTTGACTATCAAAGAGTTTTTGTGCCGCAGCAACGGCTAAATCTGATGCACATTCATTTTCAGCAGCAATGTGTCTTTCTGTAATACCTACTTTGGCGGCAATTTTATCTATATTCCAATCTGGAAACTCTAATTTTAACTGTGCATTAGTTAAAATTTGCTCAGGTAAATAATATTCAATTGTCCTGACAAATGCTTGCATGGAAACCTCTGAAAATTTAACTAATAGAATCTTGCATAAATCTATTGTAGGCTTTATGGAAAGCATCAACACATTTTTCTGCATTAGTAAAAATACCGCTTTTATCTTCATCTTCTAAGGAAGAAATTCCTAGTTGCACCTGTTCACAAATAACTTTATCTTCTTCAAAAACAGTGTTCATCATCTCCTTAAATGACTTACTTAATATTTTCATCATTTCCTTGTTAGATGCTGATAAATCAGAATTGTTTAATTTGCTTAAAAATAAATAACTAACAAGCTTAGTTTCCTGAACATTAACAGGTTGTATTGATTGAATACCAAATAATATCCCAAAAGGTGTAATTAATGTTAAATTAGGAAAAATTAATTGATAATAGTAGCGATCAAGTTTTAAGTTTCTCGTATTAAATAAAGATTCTAATTTTTGCCATTTAAAATCTAGTTTACTTGATTTAGCACTATATTTTAAATGAGGATCATCAGCCAATAAAAATTCGTATTTGTATGTACCACCTCTGCCAAAAGTATTCTGATGAACCATATCTACGTGAGAACCTTCTAAGGTATTTTCTATAACAATTTTATAGTTAGCTTTAATTAAGGTTTCATACCGATCTATTTTCTCACCAATTGCCTCTGATATTTTTTGCAATTGGTCGTAAGCACCCTGTAAAAATTGTTTTAAACTAATCCTATTATTATATCTTTTCACAAAAATAAAGTTACCACAAGTTTCAATCAACCATTGTTCCATGGACAGTGATTCCCGCATGGTAGGGTTGAGATTTTCAAGTTCACATTGATGAGGAATACCTACAGGTATACCATTTTTATCGTAAACCCATCCGTGATATGGACATTTTAAAAGTCCGTTACCGCTATCCCTATCTCGAATTTGACTAAATCGGTGTGAGCAAACATTATGAAATGCACGTAACTCACCATGAAAATTTTGAATAGTGATAGATTTGCTACCTATAGAAGTACAAATATAGTCATTATGGTTTTCTAAATCAGTGGTAAATCCAGCAAAATTCCAAGTATTTTGAAATAAAATAACTTTTTCTCTTTTAAATATTTCTGGATCTAAATAAGATGATAGAGGTATGGAAGGTTTCATATTTTCGGTGAAAATAATAGTGTGATTTGATATGAGAGTTAATAGGCTGTCAAGCCTCCATCAACAACTAGAGTTGTTCCTGTGATCCAACGTGCAGTATCACCTAGTAAAAATGCGATCGCATAGGCTACATCTAAGGGTGTACCCATCCCTAAAGGATGCTTGGCTTCAATATTTATCAGTTGCTCTGGAGTAATTTTTTGTTGTAAAGTATCTATCATTTCTGTTTTCACATAAGCAGGAGCAACACAATTAACTCTAATTTTATCTTTTGCTAACTCTATAGCCAGAGATTTGGTTAAAGCAACTATAGCCCCTTTACTGGCAGAATAAGCTGATAATCCCGCTTGACCAACTAATGCTGCTGCTGATGATAGAAAAACAATACTACTCCCCGGTTGATAACATCCTTTTTGTCGCATAGCTTTAGTTAAAGATATAGCTGCATTAACATTAATTTGCATTACATCTTCGATATTTTTATTTTTTAATAAACGTACAGGAAGGGTAACTTCTGTTCCTGCACTATGAACTAAACCATGTAAAGCACCAACTTTATTTGTAACTGATTTCAACCACTGAGGAATTTCATCAATTGCTGTGAGATCAAAAGCCTCTATTTGATGACCTGATCCTTCTAAACGGTGAGCAGTTTCTTTAAGTCGTTCTGTATTGCGAGCTACAAGCACTAGATTAGCTCCTAATTGACTAAGTAACACGGAAGTTTCGCGTCCAATTCCTGAAGAAGCACCAGTTACTAAAATAGTACAATTAGTTAAATCCATAGGATTGAGCATTTTAGTTTCTCCATATTTTTTGGCATTATTTAACTATTACTAAATCTGGTAAAATTATATTTTTAAAAGTTAACGCAACTGCACCCCAAGAAAAACCTACTCCAAACCCTGCTAATACTAAACGCAGGATGTTATTTTTTGATCTTTGCGTTAAACTATGAGTTATTGCTAGAGGTATGGAAGCGGAACTTGTATTGCCATAATCTGCGAGAGTTACGATTACTTTTTCTGGCGGTAATTTCATTTTTTTAGTAAGATGCTGAAGCATAAAACGGTTTGCTTGGTGCATGACAAAAGTATCTACTGATTCTAATGTCCACTCAGCCGCATTTAAGGTAGAGTTAATCAATTTAGGTACTTCACGCAAGGTAAATGTAAATATTTCTGTACCATTCATATATAAATCTTCATCACTGCGAATATTACCGCTTTCTCGTTCTTTTCTTTGCGTCGTTTTTTCTGTATGTGGTTGACGAAAAGCTCCCACAGGTACGATCAAATGTGGTTCTCCGCTACCATCTGTTCCCATCTGAAATACCATAGCATCAGCATTTTGATGGTGTTCTAATGCGGTAGCAGTTCCAGCATCTCCAAATAAGGGAGCTACGGAACGATCTTGTGGTGATGTAAGTTTAGTAATGGTGTCACCAACTAGAAGTAACAGTCGTTTGACATTACCTTGAGACAGTAGATTAGAAGCAACCCAAAGACCATAAACATAGCCAGAACAACCCAAGTTTAAATCAAATGCTGCACAGTGTTTGCTTAATCCTAAACGATGATGTAATGAGCAACTGGTAGCTGGTAAAAAGTAATCTGGTGTTTGAGAAACGAAGATCAGAGTATCTATAGAATCACGGGACCAGTTTAACTCACTCAGTAATTTTTCAGCCGCAGCAAAGCAAAGATCCGATGTACACATTTCTTTAGGAGCAATATGACGTTTTTGTACACCTGTGCTTTCACTGAGCTTTCTCATCTCCTCTTGACCAAAGATTTCTGAGTCATCTGCTACGGTTAAAAAAGTCTCTGGTACTGCACTGGCTATTCCTGCTATATTGACACCAGATATTTTACAATTTGTCATCTTTGCCCCTGATATATATTTAGCTAGTGATTTTGTCACTCACCAAGGCAACTAAATCATCAATTGTTTGACACGCATTCAATTTTGATGCTGATAAAGTAATGCCGAATTTTTCATCAACTAAAGCGATGAAGCCAATACTAGCTAAAGAATCCCAATTTTCTAAACCTTTTAACTCTTCTGCACCAATTAAAGTATTTGAGTCTAGTTCCAAAAGCTCATCTAATAATAATAGGAAGTCTGTTTTTGGCATGATTAAAACCTTTTAATTACTATGTTTTTGTAAGAAATTATCTTTGTCAAGAGTCATATATATAAGTTTTTCATTTTTAATTTCTTGAATTTTTTCTCCATACTCTAATATTATTTTTTTTGTACCTTGATCGTGAAAGTAAATCTTGACTTCTTGCTGGCGTTTAAAACCAAATTGTTCGTGCATAAATATGACATTTTCATTTTTGCTCAATATTTTGGTTATCAATTTTTCAACACCCAAGATTTCAAATATCCAAGTTAATTCTGCAATCAGAGCATAATGAATAAAATGAATGCCGCCGCCACGCTCACCTCTAATTAAGCCATCTCCATCTACTAAGGGGGGTCTGAGATTCATAAATCCCATACGACCTATAGGTTTATCTTGAAAATATAAGATAAACATCAAGCGTCCATAATCAGTTAAGACATCATCTTTTAACCACCTTTTTGTTTCTGGAGAAGTAACTGTAAATTGCGATAGAAAGTTATCCTGGGTTTGATTTCTCCACTTAGTAAGTTTATCAATAATTTCCTGATTATCTAAAATAGATATGGTGACAGGAGCAAGATAGCCTATTATTTTCTTTTGTTGATCAAAAATATCTAATGTAACAATCTTTCTCTCCTCAATAATCTCTTTTATTAACTGTTGTGATTCTAGCATCATAATCTGAATTACATGAGTAAACGAATAAACTAATAAAAGTTAACAAGAAATGACTATTTATTTTGTGACACTACAAGGTAAATAAATTCATTAATGAGTGAATAGTAGGATTATATTCATCTGGATATCGTTTGGCTAAAACAAATGCACTAGCTTCGGCTTGACCCCAAAGTGCGGCATTTAATAAAATTATCATCATTAGATTAGCATCTATAGAAAAAGAAATATAAGATCGTTCTTGTGGACGCTGATATTTATTGACATCATAAGCTATTTCTTGATCAAAAGCGAAAAAGAAGGATTCAGTAACATTACTTTTACCACCAATTGTACTACAATTAGTTAAGTGAAGTTGAATATCAACTTGAGGAAATAAGTCTAATTGCTTTTGTATTTGCCAAAGATTATTTCTGGCTTTTCTTAGTAACCGTTGCCAGGGAATTTCAAAAACTGCGGGAATAACTATTTTTTCATGGGGTAGTAATTCATCAGCAAGAGTCATGGCGTAATTGTAACGCGCATCTTCTGTAAAATCACGAAATAATGCTGCTTCATTCTGATTAATTTCCCCTGTAGCAGTGTCGAGAATATCACCTTCAGATAAAAAACATAGTGTTGTATCCATTTTATTACTTTCCCAACAATCTCTTAATTGTTTTGGGGTTGCTTGGTGCAAATAAATACTATGATGAGCAACATTTCCACCTAAGACATAAGAACCAGCAGCCGGGACAATATATTGAGAACCTAGTACCTGGGAAACGGAGATAAAGTTTTTCAACATTCTTTGTTTTAGCTGATCACGTTTTTCTAGTTTTTCTGCATCGGTATAATTTTTGAAGGCGTGAGGATACATACTAGCCCCACTATAAGGAACTATGGATAATGTGGGAGAGCCATAACTTTTGACAATTTCTTCTGCATTGCTTATTTGGATGGTGTTGTCATTAATATTAAATATTGTCTCTCCATTTTCATCTTTTAAGAATAAAGAAGTGTCGGTTGGATATTGAAATTCATTAGTAAATCCTTCGCTAGTGCTGGCAAAATCACCAAATATGATAATTTCTAAGTTTTCAAAATTTGTGGGCTTATTTAATTCAAATAGATATAAATTATTAAAGCCAAGGCGATTAAGTTTTTGTTCTAAATGTGAATGGGGCAATTTACCCAAAATAATTTTTGTGTCTTTGGGATAATGTATTAAAGTGGCTGGATCAAGATGATCTGAGTGAATATGACTAATATATATATAGTCAGGATGGAGAGATAAATATTTTTGACAACCTTGACTAGAAACTGGCGGAAAGTTATACCAACCACCAATATTTGCATTACCCAGTAACCAGGGGTCCATTAATATCTGTTTCCCTGAAGTTAAAGTTAAGATGCTTCCTGCATTAGTAATAAATTCTAGTTTCATATTGTTAATTTGCTTTACGCCGACAGTAAGCGATAATATCTCTACCAATACCAGCACTGGCACAACTACGACGGAAATCTGTTAAGGCTTGAGGCGATCGCTGATGTAAAGTATTCTCAAATCCTATTCTAGCAAAATGTGCCTCTTTTCCTTTGGAGCGATCGCTCATATAATTACTGTGTGAATTAAGTAGAAAAATATCTACTGGAAATTCTCCTAATAAATCAATTATTTCCAAACCTGTTAATTCTAAAACTTTTCTAAAACTATCAACATTAAAATAGTTAAGGTGATCTGGTGCAGCTACCCAAAAATCTTGATCAGCGTAACCTTTACTAATAACTTCATGTTGTAACCAAGAACCATCATTTGGTACAACTATCCGACAAATACCATCTTTAGTTAAAAGATTTTTAAATTTTTCTAGCATTGAAACTGGATTAATAATATGTTCAATGACATTATTGCATATAACTAAATCGTAGGTTTTACCTTGATTTAATATCTGATCAATGTACAGAAATAAATCACTAATAACAACTTTTTCTCTAAGGTGGGGATGAAATTGCATCAGTCCATGATCGGTAAAATCTACTCCTTCAATGTCCCATCCAAGTTGATAAAAATAATTGAGAAAAAAACCTTCTCCAAATCCTGCTTCAAGCAATTTTTTACTTGTTTTTGATACATATTGTAATGTTTCATCTATTGCAATTATTCTATGGTCTATTTCTGCTTGGGTATATTCCCCAGAGCGGGGATTTCCTTGTTCTTCTTTATTACCCCAATATTTTTGATTGTAGTATTCACTTAAATACTCTGGTGTTGGTTTTGGAGATATTTCATAATATCCAATTTCATTTTTCACTAATTTCATAAATTATTTCTCCTAATTTTTCCTATTTGATTTGTTGTATAAAATTTACTACTCTACTAGTTCCTTTTCCATCTACTAAATTATGACATTTATAAGACATTGCTGCTACTATTTCATGATTTGTAATTAATTTTTTTATTTCTTGTACAAGTTTTTCTATACTAACCTCTTCATACCATCCTAAATTTATAGCTACTCCTAATCCTGCAAGTTTATCAGCACCCAGTTTTTGATTTTCAGCTAATATGAATATGAGAGTTGGTAGTTCCATACAAATACGTTCCCAACTAGTACTACCTGCTGCTCCAATGGCTAAATTTGCTTTACTCATCAACTCTACCATATTTTCTATCTGACAATAGAAATTTGTATTTGGCATAGCTTCACATAGTTTTTTAATATTATCAATATGTGGATTTGCTGCTCCTACCACTACATCTATCATAATATCAGGTCGTTGCAATAATTGAATAGCTGTTAATGCTTTTGTAGTTTGATTTGTGGGATCACAACCTCCAAAGAAAACTAAAATACGGTTAATAATTCCCTTTCTTGACTGTAATGTTTCTCTTATTTTTGCAAATTCTGGACGCAGCAATACATATTTTATTCCTAGCAATTTTTGGCAATGTTCCGGTACTAATTGATCATAACGACTATTCTGGGTTTCATGCAGATTTTGATCAAGCAACAAATCACAATTATGAGATCGATCTGCTAGATCATCTATAACCATAATATTATTTACATAAGATCTGATTTTTGATTGCCAACGCCAATCTAGGGCATAATGATCAATGATTAACCAGTGAATTAAATATTGTTTTTCTAGTTTTTCTATTAATATATCTCTGGTTTCTACAAGATCATTTTCCCAGGTTACACCTAACCAAGAATCATGTCGTTTGGGGTTTAATGGCTGATTACATTGTGAATCTTGATATGGTAAGCGGTAAATATCAAAACCTTTTTTCTCTACTA
>JANMGZ010000369.1:0-1538 GCA_031374905.1 Dolichospermum sp. OTE_70_metabat_362_sub | reverse complement strand
CTTGCGTCAACCCAACCTACGCGATTAAATGATCTTGGCGAAACGTAGACCGAATAGCAAGCCGACAGCTACACCTGTAAACACGCCTAAAAATACAACATATTCAATTGCACCAGTCATGTTAGTTGCTCCAAATTAGTTACTTATTTATATTGAATAATAAATAATTATTAAAGGGAACAGGGAATAGAAAAGAGGTTGCTAAATAGCGGTAAAATACGCGGACGAGTGATTATATTAGGGTTGTTGAATGAGTTCTGTAATTAAAGTAGATATACCAGAAAAGTCTTATGATATTACAATCGCACCTGGGAGTTTAGATCAACTAGGTGAACAAATGGCGAGTTTGCAACTAGGTAAGAAGGTATTGCTAGTTTCTAACCCGATGATATTTAAATTTTATGGCGAAAGAGCGATCGCATCTTTGCAAAATGCCGGTTTTGAAGTTGTCAGCTACAACCTACCCCCCGGTGAACGCTACAAAACTCTTAACTCTATTCAAAAGCTCTATGATATCGCCCTGGAAAATCGCTTAGAACGCTCCTCAACAATGGTAGCCTTGGGTGGAGGTGTAATTGGTGATATGACAGGCTTTGCTGCCGCTACATGGCTGAGAGGCATCAATGTTGTCCAAGTTCCCACCAGTCTCTTAGCAATGGTAGATTCGGCTATTGGTGGTAAAACCGGGGTAAATCATCCTCATGGTAAAAACTTGATTGGTGCATTTCATCAACCCAGTCTAGTTTTAATTGACCCAGAACTCTTAAAAACCTTACCAGCAAGGGAATTCAGAGCAGGAATGGCAGAAGTGATCAAGTACGGGATCATTTGGGACACCGAATTGTTTACTCAACTAACAGCAAGTAAACACCTTGATCAACTCCGCTATGTAAAAACCGACCTGATAAACAGCATATTAACTCATTCCTGTCAAGCAAAGGCCGATGTTGTCAGCAAAGATGAAAAAGAATCTGGACTCAGAGCAATTTTAAATTATGGTCATACTATTGGTCATGCAGTAGAAAGTTTAACCGAATATCGTCTTCTCAAACATGGTGAAGCTGTGGGTATTGGTATGGTAGCAGCAGGAGAAATTTCTGTAAAATTGGGACTTTGGGAAAAAGCAGACGCAGAACGTCAAAACGCCTTAATTAAAAAAGCAGGTTTACCCACCCAAATACCCGCAGGTTTAGATGTTGAAGCTATTATTAATGCTTTGCAATTAGATAAAAAAGTTAAATCTGGTAAAGTCCGCTTTGTATTACCAACTGAAATTGGTGCAGTCAAAGTTACCGACGAAGTACCAACGGATACAATTATACAAGTATTATTAGAAAATAACATTGCGTAGGGGCGCAGGGCCTGCGCCCCAAAATCTATCAGCACAAAGAATAAAATTTCATAAAACCTCGCGGTATGCGGGAAACTCAGTGGCTTTAGCCCTGAGAGGGAAGCGACACGAGTGAATTTATTCACTGTGGTATTTAAATGCTGATTTTTGAATGGATATAATCCCGGGAACCAGCAAACCCGTTCAA
>JANMGZ010000320.1:0-2196 GCA_031374905.1 Dolichospermum sp. OTE_70_metabat_362_sub | reverse complement strand
ATGGAATATTGATACTTTTGGCAAGCGATCGCTCTTTCGCTACTTAATTCAACAACACACATCAACAGCCTACAATTACATAGCGAGGGATGCCGTACCAGCTTACCTACAAACCTCATCAGCAGCAACTAACGCCCTCTACAGTGCTATTAGCGCAGGTTATAATCGCACCCCCGACCTCTGGCAAATTCAATGTCCCAGCCTAGTCCTAGCCGGTGAACAAGACCGCCACATTACCGCTAATTCCAGTCTAGAAACAGCCCGACACCTTACAAACTCTCAATGGCAGTGTTACCCCAATACTGCCCATCTTTTTCCTTGGGAAATACCCCAACAATTATTAGGGGATATTGACAACTGGTTAGTCACTAACTCCCAGGTAATCAAAGTTTAAACAAATCAGGCGTAATTCGTTCCCAGGATTGGCCTAGGAACGGTAACAGCCTATGGAATTAATGATTAGACTAAATTTGACCGCTAAAGACAGGCTTTACTTTACGGTCAATCCATTCCCCCAAATCTTCAGCAATTGTTAAAACATTAGGTTTACAGCGTTTGATATTAACTATAATTCCTTGCGCTCCTTCAATTTCCAAATCTTCTATATAGCCCTTACTGGCTTTATTTGCTTCCACAGAACTGAAAAATGGACCAAAGTAGTATGTACAGCTAGGGTTTTGTGTAACAATTTCTACCCACCAGGCCAGTCCGAGTCCATTGAATGTACTAATTAACCTCTCTTGGAAGTTATGCCAAATCGTTTTCATAGTTTTCGCCGATTTATAAACGTGATAACTGGGCGTGTGAAAATAGGTGAGATTTATTGTCTTTGTACATTTGTTTATAGTTACTGATTTCGTAGACAAATATCCACGAAATTAGCTTTTGTACTATTGTTTTTTCAAAGCAGTTGTCTGTAGTTTATCAAGATACAGTGTATTTTGCGATTTTTGACGATAAATTTCGTAAAGTGCCATCCCCGTTGCCACTGAAGCATTGAGGCTAGGAGTCTTACCCTGTAAAGGAATAGATACCAAAACATCACAAGAACGTTGTGTCAACATCCCCAGACCTTCACCTTCACCACCAACGACTAAAACCACAGGTCCGCTAAATTTAACGGTTTGCAATGGTTCACTACCAGTCGCCGCAGTTCCGTAAATCCAAAAGCCCTCTTCTTTTAACTGTTCTAAAGCGCGACCGAGATTGACAACTCTAGATACGGGGAAGGTTTCTAATGCCCCTGCTGCCACTTTCACCACCGTGGAAGTAATTCCCGCGGCTCTTCTTTGGGGAATCACCAAACCATGAGCGCCAATCGCTTCTGCTGTCCGAATAATTGCCCCTAAGTTGTGGGGATCAGTAATACCATCAGCAACTACAATTACAGGATCAGTAACAGATTTAGCCTTACTAATCAGATCATCTAATTCAATATAGGCATAAGGAGCAATTTGAGCCGCTATCCCTTGGTGATTAGCTCGACCAGTAATTTGGTCTAATCGTATTGGTTCAACTTCATCAATAACTGCGCCATTATCCTTGGCTTGCAAAATCAAATGATGAAATCTGGGATCATAACGGAGACGGGTAGTAATCCAAAGACGGTTGATACTACGTTCACTTTCCAGGGCTGTCAAAACTGGATGACGACCATAAATTAAATCACTCTCTTCTGTAGATGTGATTTCTGCGGACTGCTGGGAAGATTGGAAAGAGGGACGATATCTACTAGAAAAGGACTTACCTTCATTTGCTAATGTCATCTCTGAGGATTGTTCAGAAGCATAGCGAGATGTCCGAGGTTTCACAGAAAAAGACTTACCTTCTTTGCTAAGTCTGATTTCTGGAGATTGCTCAGAAGCGTAGCGAGATGTCCGAGGTTTAGCAGTATAGGATTTGCCTTCTTTGCTAAGTCTGATTTCTGGGGATTGTTCGGAAGCGTAGCGAGATGTCCGATGTTTAGCAGTATAGGATTTGCCTTCTCTATCTACTCTAATTTCTGGAGATTGCTCGGAAGCGTAGCGAGATGTCCGAGGTTTCACAGAAATGGGTTTACCGTCACTTTTGCTATTACGGGTAGGTGGAGGAACAACACGCTTGCCCTTGATTTTCACGGGTTGACCACGTTTTGCTTGTCCGCCGACATTATTTTTTTTGGGTTGACTAACACGCTGCTCGCGGCGCTCACATTCA
>JANMGZ010000308.1:0-4635 GCA_031374905.1 Dolichospermum sp. OTE_70_metabat_362_sub | reverse complement strand
CGAGTAATATAATTCCACGCCCATTGAATTACTACTAATAATTTAGTGTCAAACTCAATTAAGAAGTAGATATGAATTATTAGCCAAAATACCCAAGCGAGGAAACCTGTAAGTTTGATAAAACCTAAATCTACAACAGCTAAATTTTGCCCAATCATCGCTAAACTACCCACGTCAGTATAACGAAAGTCTGGCAAAGTATGACCTCTAAGCCGTCGTTTAATGAGTTTACCTACATACTCTCCTTGTTGTTTGGCGACAGGTGCAACACCAGGTAAGGGTTTGTCATTTTGATGGGAGAAATTGGCTAGATCTCCAATTACGAAAATGTTTTTATAACCCTTGATACTCAAGTCAGGTTCTACAATTACTCTGGCAGAGAAATCGCATTCTACATCTGTCCGTTCAGCGAGGATTGTCCCCAAAGCGGAACCTTGCACACCTGCGGCCCACAAGATAGTTTTTGAGGGAATTTCTGTCAATTCACCGTTTTGCTTGAAAGTAACGGTGTCGTTTTCAATATTTGTGACTCTGGTTTGAGTGTGAATAACCACACCCAATTTTTGTAAAGATTCTATTGCTACTTTCGATAATTCTGGGGCAATGTGTGGGAGGATGCGATCGCCCCCTTGCAAGAGTAAAATTTTCGTTTCTGAAGTGTCAATGTTGCGGAAATCTTCTTTGAGAGTTTGGTATGCTAATTCTGCGATCGCCCCAGACAATTCTACACCAGTTGGACCTCCGCCCACAATCACAAAAGTTAACAAAGCCCGCCGTTTTACAGGATCACTTTCTTTTTCTGCGGCTTCAAATGCTGAAAATATCCGCCGCCGCATTTCTATGGCATCTTCTACAGTTTTCAAACCTGGAGCAAATTCTTTCCAGTTATCCTTACCAAAATAGGAATGGTTTGCACCAGTAGCGATAATTAATGTATCATAAGGGACTTTTTCATCACCCAAAATAACTTGTTGTGCTTTAGGATCGATATTAGTTACTTCTCCTAATAACACTTTTGTATTCTTACTTTTACTGAATACAGATCGCAATGGTGCGGAAATATCAGAAGGTGATAGTGTACCTGTGGCAACTTGATATAAAAGCGGCTGAAATAGGTGAAAATTACGTTTATCAATGAGAGTAACATTTACTTTGGCGTTAGCAAGAGTCTTTGCTGCATACAATCCACCAAAGCCACCACCCACAATAACAACCTCATGTGGTGTATTCTTCTCACGGGGAACAACCATAAAAAATATTTCCTTTTGTTAAGAGTCGTGTAACCTTTCTTAACAAATATGTAACAAAATTATAATGTATTTTGCCGTCTATTTGGAACTCTTGAAAAAATACTAAACGTAGTCAAAGTTACTAATGAATTTTTATTAAATGGGATCTTGCGTTGGGTTTAGATTCTCGTTTATTTTTCCACTTTTTGTAGTGGATCTTCATCTGGAGGATGCCAACCACCTTTTATCCAAAAACGACGTGCTTTGATAATAGAACCTTCATTATGCCATTCATCATTGAGGTCTAAGCGATTACAAGTAGCCCTTCCTGTAGGAGTAATACCGATAATTTTTAACCCGTTTAATGACCAAATAAAATGATCAGCCCATTTTTGTTTTCGAGGATTAAATATTGGAATTATTTCTTTAGTTTCCGGGTCAATACCAGTTGTAAAATTATAGCGATATCCGTGACAACGTTGACAAGCTAAAGCTAAATTATCAGGTTCATCAGATGAACTAGGAAGAGACTGGGGAATATTCTAGTTGCATCATTAATTGTCATGATTCAGCAATTATTTTCGCATTCAGCAAAGTAAAAATCCTATCCAGTTCTAATATTCCTGTTAATTCAGCCTCTTCTTTTGAGTTTAACATTCCTGCTTTATTTTTCTCAGAAAGTTCATCTAACCGAGATTGTAATTCTGAGCTAAATTTAAATAAATTCAAATTTTTAACTTTGCTGATTTCGATTCCTGACTCTACCCAGGATGAGGGTTGAATCATCACTTGAGTAATCATGGGCGTATTTTTATTACTTTGGGGATGTTTATATTTTAACATATAAGTTAAAACTACAAAAATATAATTTAACCTTTTGCGTCTTTGCGCGAAATAAAAATATAAACCTCCCTTTTTTCCTAACTTCCGAAAATAATAAAAATATTTTTCCTAACGACTTGAGAAAAATCACACATCGCGCTAGTCTTCATTAGCGTCAACCCGTGAAACTCAAACCATGACAAACCACCCCCAAATACCCCCCTGCACCTGGAAACGTCCCATTGGCTTAGGCTGGGATCAGCCCTACACCGTCCGTTATGCTAGTAATATTGATGATGGTCCCTGGCACGGAATGCCCCTTGGTGGCTTTGGTGCAGGGTGTATAGGACGTTCTTCACGCGGAGACTTTAACCTGTGGCACATTGACGGAGGAGAACATACTTTCAAAACCGTTCCCGCTTGTCAATTTAGTATCTTTGAATCAGGACTTGCTTACGCATTATCTACCCAACCTCCAGAAGATCATACACTGCAATCTTGGCAATGGTATCCACCTTCTCCCCTCTCTGTGGACGGAGAGGGGTTGGGGGTGAGGTCAGGTACATATCATGCACTTTATCCCCGCAGTTGGTTTGTTTATGAAAATGTCTTCAAAACTCAATTAACCTGTGAGCAATTTTCTCCCATTTGGGCAGATAATTATCAAGAAAGTAGTTATCCTGTCGCGGTTTTTTTATGGAAAGCACACAACCCTACAAATGCACCAATTACTATTAGCATTATGCTAACTTGGGAAAATATGGCGGGTTGGTTTACTAATACTTTAAAATCTCCCGAAGTTAGAGTTAGAGATGATGGTAGTCCAGTTTATGAATATCTACCCCTGTGGGGAGAAAGTCAAGGGAATTATAACTGTTTAGCAGAAGATCATGAATATTTTGGTTGTGTTTTAGGTCAAGTTGCTGATAGTAAAACTGTTCAAGAAGGTAACGGAACTTGGTGTATTGCGACTGCCAAAAATCCTCAAGTAGAAATATTTCATCATTCCCGATTTAATCCTGTGGGTAATGGTGAAGAAGTTTGGCAAAGTTTTTCTGAAAATGGTTCTTTACCTAATTATATAGATGAAACTCCCGCAGATAAAAATACTAGATTAGGTGCTGCAATTGCGGTGCGTTTTACTTTGCAACCTGGGGAAAATTTAGAAGTTCCTTTTGTGCTGAGTTGGGATTTTCCGATAACAGAATTTGCAGCGGGAGTGAACTATTACCGCAGATATACAGATTTTTTTGGTTGTAATGGTGAGAATGCTTGGCAGATTGCCACTACTGCTCTTAAAGAATATCAGAATTGGCGATCGCTCATTCAAAACTGGCAAAATCCCATTTTGGCAAAATCAGATTTACCTGACTGGTTCAAAATGGCCTTATTTAACGAACTCTACGACTTAACCAGCGGGGGAACTCTCTGGAGTGCCGCCTCAGAAATTGATCCCGTTGGTCAATTTGCTGTGTTAGAATGTTTAGATTACCGTTGGTATGAAAGTCTAGACGTGCGGTTATATGGTTCTTTTGGACTGTTGATGTTATTTCCTGAATTGGAAAAATCCGTAATTCGCGCTTTTGCTAGAGCAATTCCCCAAAGTGATGATACAACTAGAATTATCGGTTATTATCTGACTATCAAGTCCGAAAGTCCTCTTGCAGTTCGTAAAGTTGCCGGTGCGACACCCCACGATTTAGGCGCACCTAATGAACACGTTTGGGAAAAAACCAATTACACTAGTTATCAAGATTGCAATCTGTGGAAAGATTTAGGTTGTGATTTTGTTTTGCAGGTATATCGAGATTTTCTGTTTACCGGTGCAAATGATATTGCGTTTTTGGCAGATTGTTGGGACGCTATTGTCCAAACTCTCGATTATGTGAAAACATTTGATCTCGATGGTGACAGTATACCCGAAAATTCCGGCGCACCTGACCAAACTTTCGATGATTGGCGTTTACAAGGTGTCAGTGCTTATTGTGGTGGTTTGTGGTTAGCTGCTTTGGAGTCCGCTATTGCTATCAGTGATATTTTAGCAGAACACAAAGATACAAAAACGCAAAAATCAATTTATCAAACTTGGTTAAACCAATCCAAACCAATTTATCAAGAAAAACTTTGGAATGGTGAGTATTACCGTTTGGATAGTGAAAGTGGTTCTGACGTAGTTATGGCTGACCAATTGTGTGGGCAATTTTACGCTCGTTTATTGAGTTTACCAGATATTGTCCCCAGCGATCGCGCTTTGTCTGCCTTAACAAAAGTATATGATTCCTGTTTTCTCAAGTTCCAAAATGGTAAATTCGGCGCTGCTAACGGTGTTCTTCCCAATGGTTTACCCGAAAATCCCAATTCTACACATCCTTTGGAAGTTTGGACAGGCATTAATTTTGGTCTAGCAGCCTTTCTTGTGCAAATGGACATGAAAAATGAAGCCATGCGGTTAACTGAGGCTGTGGTTAGGCAAATTTATGACAATGGTTTGCAATTCCGTACCCCAGAAGCAATCACCGCTAATGGGACTTTCCGCGCTAGTACCTATCTCCGTCCTATGGCTATTTGGGGAATTTATTTGTTA
>JANMGZ010000271.1:0-2834 GCA_031374905.1 Dolichospermum sp. OTE_70_metabat_362_sub | reverse complement strand
CGTTATATTGTCCCTAAAGGTAGCATTGCTGTAAATGGTATTAGCCTCACCGTAGCTGAATATAAATCAGAATCATCTCAATTTACAGTCGCAGTCATCCCCCTAACATACAGCGAAACTAATCTTAGTCATTTAATCCCTGGTAGTTGGGTAAATCTAGAAGGAGACATCTTAGGTAAATACGTGGAAAAATTCCTAACTCCCGGTCATAATCACCATCAACAAGAGGAAATTACAACTGAATTCTTAGCAGAAAACGGATATTTGTAGAGGGAATAGGAGTTAGGAGTTAGGAGTCACCGAGTCACCGAGTCAGGAGAAAGAAATTGAAGAATAGAGAAAGAAATTTCTCCCTGCTCCCTGCTCCCTGCCCCTGTTCCCTGTTCCCTGTTCCCTAATTACTGAGCTTGTGCTGTTTTTGTACCTTGTGTGCCTTGTGCTACCTGGCTGATGCCGCCTTGTAACTGCACACCTGGGTCAACAGCAACCCATCCCTCTTGGGTGAGGTGACGAATTTCAAAGTGGAGGTGAGGACCAGTAGAGTTACCGGTGCTACCAACTCGACCGATGACAGTACCGGGTTCTACCCATTGGCCAGGTTGAACAAAGATTTCTGACATATGCCCGTAGAGACTTTGTTGCGCCGAACTGTGATTAATGGTGACAGCCAAACCATAACCACCCAGCCAGTTAGCAGATTCTACTTGACCCCTAGCTGCTGCTAAAATTGGTGTTCCTGTAGGCGCTCCCAAGTCTGTACCAGCGTGAAAACGGCGATCGCCTGTGATAGGATGAACCCGCCAGCCAAATAAAGACGTAATTGGTGCAGCAGCAGCCAATGGGAAGATCATTCCGTTACCGACAGTACCACGATAGGCCAGGGTATTAGTATAAGGAACTTCAGGTAATACTGATGCCAGAGCGAAGTCGTAAGACACCATACTAGGACGGGGGGCCAGATTACCCTCCATCATTGGCGCTGGTAAACTACCTACCTGGGGCGCGATAGGGGCAGAACTCACCTTTGTTGTGCTAAATTCGCTAGGACTGGGGATAAAGCGATTAGCATGATATGCAGCCTTGGTATGACTGCTGGTGTTAGTTCTGGAAGTCCGCCAATTATTTTGAGGTTGACTAATTTTACTGACATTACTAGCAACAGTCTCAGCAACATTTTCACTTTGATTGCTGTTTGCAGTTATAGTTTTCCAGCTTAATTTATTTGGCACAGAGACTGGAGTTACAGCAATTTCACTTTTCTTCAGCCAAGTTGGTGATGATTCTTTAGACTTAGCTACAGTAGGAATTTGTTTCACTTTAGCGCAACTAGCTTGTCTAATAGACACAGTTACACCACAGCCGCTAGACCTTTCTGTCACTACTACAGAACTAGGCGGTTGATAGTTTTCTGTACGTACACCATTGTACTCATTCGTATCAATATAAGCGTTGTTATAATCCTTGGGTTTATTCTCTGTACCCTTAGTAGTGTCTTGGGAATTATTACCTGCTTGAGAAACTTCTGGGAGTTTTTTAATTACAGAATCAACTTCACTAACATTAGCAGCGGGTTGAGCATTTTCTGCTTTAGGCTTAGAAATTCTCACACTAGCAGCGGGCTGAGTATTTTCTACTTCAGAAACACTTTTGCTATTTAGCCTCTTTCTCAGATTAACTTGGCGGGCAGAAAAATCTGGTTGTGGCTTGGTTATTTCGGGAACAACAGTTTCTTTCCGAACTGGATTTGCAACTGCTGTTGATTGAGAATTCTCAATAGTGGGGACAATATTGTCTATTGATGAAGTTTCTGTTTGAGCAGTTACAAACCCGCTACCGAGAAAACTAAAACTACTTAATAAACAGAGACTTTGTGCCGGTAGACTAGAAGCCAAGCGTTTACTCGTATCACCGGAGTAAGATTTTTTATGGGCAGATTTACGGTGCTGCGTCATTTTTTCTCTTTTGTTGTGTGTAATAAAGGATAAATAATCTATTTCGGACTTTGAATTTCAGTAAAAACGCGTAGCCGAACCATGTTGGGTTAACTCTAATTTTATATTTCAAATCCCAACTTGCCGTACTCACTTATTGGTTTTGCTCAAAGCAGTAAGTTTTTAGGCGTTGCTGAATTGAGGTATGAAACTAAAAACTCAAAATCTAAAACTTTGCGTCTTTGCTCCTTTGCGACTTTGCGCGAAACAAAATTCATACCGCTATTATGCAACGCCAGTTTTTAACAAACTGAATCATTAAATAGAAGTTTGACGATAACCCAAACTAATTGTACCTGGTTGGACAGAAATTTCTGGTATTAAAGCTGCTTTTGGATCATAAGTTGCCATTCTTAACCGCAGATTACCCTCTTGAGTTACTCCAACTACTTTACCTAAAAAATTATTCACATAAACCTGATCACCCATGTTTGTGAGTACATCAAGGTAGCGAGATAAAAGTATGCTTATTCCTTCTACCTGTAGACACTCTATACCGGACTTAATTCCGATTAAGACCTGTGAGGTAAGGATTTCCAGATGATGAATCATCTGATAATTCTGGGAATTTTGCCATAATTGCAGATTAATTCCAGTTTCTGGAACTTGATTTGCCCAATTAATCCCCACACCAATAACGGCTTGAGTAATTTGTCCTTGATTGACCTTGGTTTCAGTTAAAATACCACCTAACTTGCGACCATCTAATACTAAATCATTTGGCCATTTTATGCCGGCAGGTATACCACATTTTCTTAATTGTGCGGTAATTCCCCAAGCACTAGCTAAAGTAAGTTGATAACTGCTGGTAGCTTCTAAATTAGGAGTTATTGCCATTGAAAG
>JANMGZ010000199.1:0-1958 GCA_031374905.1 Dolichospermum sp. OTE_70_metabat_362_sub | reverse complement strand
TTGGACAAATTTAGCATTACCATAGCCTCGGTCATAGGCTGCAAGAGGTCTTTTTCCTAACTCACGGGTGACTTGTAAGAGTTGAAATGCAGCTTTACTTACTGGCGTTTCAAAGCTAGTGATTCGTTCATGTTTCAACGGCAATGCCCAACTTCCATCCGTCTCTGGTATCCAAGCTAATGTACTGTAACTTTGTCCGATACCTATGCTCCCACCTCTTTCCCCATGAAAAGTTCTTTCTTTTAGTGTCTTCGCTTCTGGTCTTCCCCAAAAGCTATTATCTCCTGCTAGAAATGGTTGTTCATCCGTCCTTACCTCCTGTACCAGTAGCTTCGTTAGCTTCCTTTTTGGTGGACGACTATCATGCAGTGCTGCATAAATACTTGACCATTGCCGTCTAAATACTGGGCTTTGTGACAAGCTTACAAATGATGGGATACTTGGACTTGTCAATACTGCATCCATCAATTCAAATACTGCATCTCTGGCCTTCCCCAATGAATCATAGATACCTTGGCGAAATTTTTCTAGTTGTGTCAGGATCATCATGTCAATGATTTATTACTTTCATTGACTTTACGCCAGTCAGTGTTACTGCTGACGGCTTTTTTCTAGCTTTTTAGTCCAAAGTCCAGTTCAAAGTAAATGCGGTTTATGTTTCGTATTTCTCATAAGCCGCAACAATGCGCTGTACTAAAGGATGACGAACCACATCTTTTTGAGAAAATTCACAAATCGCAATTCCTTCCACGTTTCTGAGAATTTGTAAGGCTACATCTAAACCTGATTTTTGATAGGGTGGTAAATCGGTTTGGGTGATATCACCTGTAATTACCATGCGGGAGTTAAAACCCAATCGGGTTAAAACCATTTTCATTTGCGCTGGTGTGGTATTTTGAGCTTCATCAACGATGATAAAGGCATTATTTAATGTCCGTCCTCGCATATAAGCCAGTGGTGCGACTTCGATGATTTCCCGTTCGATTAAGTTGGGGACTTTTTCGGGGTCTATGAATTCATTAATGGCATCATAAAGAGGACGCAGATAGGGATTGACTTTTTGCTGTAAGTCTCCTGGTAAAAAGCCGAGTTTTTCCCCTGCTTCCACTGCGGGACGGGTCAAAATCAGCCGTTCAAATTGATTACTGAGTAAGGCTTGAACGGCGACAACTACCGCGAGATAGGTTTTACCTGTTCCTGCAGGACCAATACAAAAGGTTAAATCCCGTCTCCTAAGTGCGTCTATATATTGGCGTTGGTGAAAGGTTTTGGCGCGAATTTCCAAACCCCGGCGAGTTTTGGCGAGAATATCGCGCTGTAAGTCTTGGAGTTGGTCTTCGGTATTTGTTTCTAGGGCTTGACGGGCGGTGAGAATATCAGCACTAGAGATATTATTACCTTTACTCCACAAATTTTCCAGCGATCGCACTAATCGCTTTGCTAATTCTACTTGTTGAGGTGTTCCCGAAATTAATAATTCTTGTCCGCGCAGAACTAAGTTCGCCCCTGTTTGTTGGCATAAAAACTTGATATTTGCCTCACCATATCCAGCTAGAGCGATCGCACTGGACATATTAGGCAGTTGAATTATGGAATCATCTGCCATATTATTGCTGAATTGGGTAAAAAGTAGTTGTTAACAAAATGAATATTTTCCTATTAAATGTAGAATGAAAATTCTATAATTTTCTGTTAATTAGTATTTTTATGATTGGGAAATAGGCTGACAACATTTGTTAATTCTTGGCTGGTAAATCCGCTATAAAAACGAAATTATTCGCCAAGATTTGACAATGCTGTTGTCCCCTGTCTCCACCTTTCCCAGAAATTAATCTGTTATCAACCATGTAAACTGACTAGTTATGATCTAGCGTAAACGTGGTTTAACAACAGGTTTGGGAATATTGCTGTCTCTTTCTTTCGATTTGGGTGGTAGTATCCGCTCTTCCTGTTCTTCA
>JANMGZ010000134.1:0-12963 GCA_031374905.1 Dolichospermum sp. OTE_70_metabat_362_sub | reverse complement strand
ATGGACAGTATACAGTTATGTATCAACCCGAAAGTCAACCAGGACAATATTTTCCTTGGGCTGCACCTCAAAATTTAGGCGGGAATTGGGATGCTCAAAAACGTTGTCAAACGATCGCCAGCCGTTTAGAATTATATCGCCCCGATGGATTACAAGAACTGCAAATAGCCGTAGAAAATAACGAAAATATTATCTGTGTCACTACTGAAGCCCAACCCAGTTGTCGAATTGTCTTAACAGTACCCCGTGGCAAAGATCCTTACACTGTCCGTAATAGTGTATTTCAGAATTTAAGTACCGCTGATGGTGGACAACAAACTATTGCTGTCAATACTTACACTAATCGTAACAGAGTTAATAAAGATAGTTTATACACCCTGGGACAAACGCTTACAGGTGGTAATAGTCGGGTTAATTCTGCTAAAAGTGGAATTAATTTGAAACCATATCTTGATCCTCGAGATGGTGGTACTGGAGGAAAACTGAGAAATGGAGTAAGAATTAAAGGTAATACGACACGCCAAGCTCCTAGTCGTCTAAATCCTGGACAATTTCGTTAATTTAAGCTAATTAAACTGAGGAGATGAAGTCCTGAATTTTGACTCATGGGCGCAGGTGCTGCGCCCCTATCTCCTCTGCTGTATTTTTGTGACTATATTTACCTTTTTAAAGAAATTAAATTTACTGCTATATAATTTTTGTCCTGTATTCAGCTATTAGGTGTTGTAATTATTTGTCAGGTTCAATTGACTTTTCAGAATTAGTTCGTAAGTGAAGAGTACGCAATAACCGAGATTACTGGTTATCCAGTTTAAGCTAGGTGATTTGTAATTATGCCCTATTTCCTAATGTGTAACTTAGCTGATGAAAAAATATTGCCATAGTTGAGATTGCCAGAGTTCTATAGAGCCAGAGTAAGCTTGATATGACAAATTTATCAATTTATGGTATTTTGGTACAATAATATCCAAATATCAACACTCTAACTACTAGCAATTCCAAAAATCAAATTTTGGTTATTGGGAAATGATTAGTATTTAATTACTACACTTAAACCAATGCAGAGTAAAGTAGTAATAAGTTGTATAATTTTAACCAAAAAATAACTTGATGATAATCTAGTTCTATTATCTTTTTAAGAAAAGTTAACAATGGTGACAAATCTGATCACAAGCAATATGAATCAAGTTCTACAATTGGGCGATCGCATCTTTCAAGCCACAGAGGTTTTATCATTATTGTCGGAATACCAGATATTACCGCTATTAATCAAAGAAATATTCATTGATCAAGCGATCGCTGAAATTGTCTGTACTCCAGAAGAAGAAAAATTAGCCTGTGAACAATTAGCTCAACAATATCAAGGACTGGAGCAACAGGGAGAAAGTTTCCAGAAGTTGAAGATCATGGCGGTACGACAACTAAAACTAGAAAAATTCAAAGAGGCTACTTGGGGAGGAGATTTAAACTCTTATTTCTTCCAACGTAAAAGCCAATTGGATAGGGTAATTTATTCTCTGATTACCACCTCAGAAATTGGCATTGCCCAGGAAATTTACTTCCGTATCCAAGAGGGTGAACAATCTTTTGGGGAATTAGCACGGGAATACGCCCAAGGTCCCGAATCCCAAACAGATGGCTTAGTCGGACCAATAGATTTACAATCCCTCCATCCAACATTGGTTAGTATCCTTTCTAAAAGCCAACCACAACAACTATCACCACCAACTCAAATTGGTAATGTCATCTTAATTGTTAGATTAGAAAAATTACTCCCAGCCCAATTAGATCGTCCGACACGACAAAGGTTATTGAATGAACGATTTAATCAGTGGTTACAAACACAAATGACAGAACAAAAATTTCAAATCCAACCCGTATAAATTGTCAAATATCAACCTTTTAGCCCATATAAAGTGAAATAACTACCTCAATCAATATGACTTATATTCAGAGTACCTTTGAAGAATTCATTGCCAGTATTGAAGGGTTTGATCAATTATCCAATGAAGAAATTAGCAAACTCTTATCATCACAAATTTTACAGCCTTTACGTTATCGTATAGGACAAAAGATTATTGGTAAAGAACAACTACCAGAACGGATAGCAATTATTTATCAAGGTAATGTCCGACTATTAGGATATGATCCTCAAACCCAATTACCAATTACTTTAAAACTACTACAACCAGGAGCAATAATTGGAGAAATTGCTTGGTTACGTCAGATTCCTTGTGAAACTGCGATCGCTTCCACAGAAGTGGTCTGTTTAACCTGGAAAGCCGCAGATTATTTACAATTTCTCTCCCAAAATTCGGCATTTGCTAAAGCTCGTCAAAACCAAACTCACTTAATTGAAATATTTGATGTCTTGAGTTCACAGATAGCCCAAAAAGCTTTAGTGAATCATAACCTCAAAGACATTACCCAACAATCTCAATTAGAGTCAAGAATCCATTACTTACCACCAGGAAAAACCTTCTTACAAAAATTAGATAGCAATCGTATCTGGTTTGTCAGTGGTAGTAATTCGTTAACTAATTTAACTCCTGGGTCTCGTCTAGAATCTGAAATAATTGAAGTTGAAGGAAATACTCCTATCCGGTTATTAGGTATCGCTCCTGATGATTTATCATTACTTGATGGTGTAGCCACAGAGTCAGAAATATTAGAAACTATATCAGATAACACAGTAGCCTCTGACATTCCCTACGCCCAAGAACCGGAATTTGTTCCTCCCACCACATCAAACAAATCATCAAAAAATCAAAACTATCCATTTTTCCGTGGACAAGGAGAATTAGATTCCAGTCTGGCTTGTTTTCAAATGCTATCCAAGCATTTAGAAATGCCTTTTCGGAAGGAAGTAGTTCGGCGGATTTTAAATGACCAAATTAAGCGTCAAGGTAGTATATCTTTTCAAGTTTGCGCTTATTTATCAGAACTAATTGGACTTAAATCTCAGTTAGTTGATGTTCCGGCTGTTTCTATTAACCGTATTCCCACTCCTGCATTAATTCGCTATCGTGATAGTTTTGCTGTCCTTTATGCAGTAGATGGGAAAACAGTAGTTTTAGGGATGCCATCTCAAGGCATTATCACCTGCCAAATTAGTCAACTGCTAGAAGAATTAGAAACCGATGAAACTAGCTTGCAACCACAAGTTAGAGTTTTATTACTGAGTGCGACAAAAGAAACACCTAAAGAACGCTTTGGTTTAGGGTGGTTTGTTCCCTATTTATCGCGTTACCGTCGGGTGCTGATAGAAGTATTTATTGCTTCCTTCTTCGTCCAACTAGCTGCCCTCGCTAATCCTCTAGTTATTCAGCTAATCATTGATAAAGTCATTGTACAAAATAGTGTTAGTACCTTAAATATTTTAGGGGTATTACTATTAGCAGTTGGCATATTTGAAGCAGTATTAACCACGTTGCGGACTTACTTATTTGTAGATACTACCAACCGGATTGATATGAGTTTGGGGTCACAAATTATTGACCACTTACTCCGCTTACCACTGCGCTATTTTGATAAAAGGCCAGTTGGTGAACTTTCAACCAGAATTAATGAATTAGAAAATATTCGTCAGTTTCTCACGGGTACGGCTTTAACCGTAGTGTTAGATGCCCTATTTTCCGTAGTTTATATAGTTGTCATGTTGTTTTATAGTTGGCAACTGACTCTAGTAGGTTTAGGGACAATTCCTTTATTTGTGTTAGTTACAGTAATTGCTGCTCCCACAGTGAGTAGACAATTAAGAACTAAAGCTGAACGGAATGCCGAAACTCAATCTTATTTGGTTGAGGTAATGTCCGGTATTCAAACAGTTAAAGCCCAAAATATCGAATTACGTTCCCGCTTTTCTTGGCAAAAGAAATATGCTAAATTTGTCGCCGCAGGTTTTAAAACTGTCCTCACTTCCACATTAGCGAATTCAACCAGTCAGTTTCTTAGCAAAGTCAGCAGTTTATTAGTTTTATGGGTGGGAGCTTATTTAGTTTTGAAAGGAGAATTAACATTAGGAGAATTAATTGCCTTTCGGATTATTTCTAGTTATGTTACTACCCCAATCTTACGCTTGGCACAAATCTGGCAAAACTTCCAAGAAACTGGGTTATCTTTAGAACGATTAAGTGATATTGTGGACACACCACAAGAAGCAGAAATAGATCGGAATAATATTTCTCTTCCTGCGGTTACTGGTGCAGTTAAATATGAAAATGTTTCCTTCCGATTTGCTGCCAGTGGACCACTACAACTCAGCAATGTCAGCGTCGAATTTGCCGCAGGTAAATTTGTGGGCATTGTCGGACAAAGTGGTTCAGGAAAAAGTACAATGATGAAATTGCTGCTCAGACTTTATGATACAGAATCTGGCAGAATTTTAGTTGATGGTTACGATATTTCCAAAGTAGAACTTTATTCTCTACGGCGGCAAATTGGTGTAGTTCCTCAAGATACGCTCTTATTTGATGGCACAGTCCAGGAAAATATTGCTTTAACTAATCCTGATGCCACAACGGAGGAAATTATTGAAGCTGCTCAAATTGCCGTTGCTCATGAATTTATTATGACCTTGCCAAATGGTTATAATACAAGAGTTGGGGAACGGGGATCAGCGCTTTCTGGTGGACAAAGACAGAGAATTGCGATCGCTCGTTCTGTATTGCAAAGACCTAAAATATTGGTTTTAGATGAAGCCACCAGCGCCCTAGATTATCCTACAGAAAAGCAAATTTGTCTGAACTTAGCTCGCGCTTTTCAAGGTAACACAGTCTTCTTCATTACCCACCGTTTAAATACTGTTAGTAATGCCGATACTATCGTCGTCATGGATAACAGTAGAATGATAGAACAAGGTAGTCATCAAGAACTCATGGCAGCTAAAGGTCATTATTTCTACCTTTATCAACAACAGGAAGTAAATTTGTAATTTGTTCGTTGTCAGTTGTTTTCATAAAATTCAACTGATAACTGAATTAAAGATAAAACTAGACACCACTAAATATTCAATCTAAAATCAAAAATCCCAAATTATTATGACTCAACTTAATGGTAATTACACCAACGGAAACGGCAACGGAAATGGCAGCGGAAATGGGAGAGCATCCCATAGAGATGCACAAGTATTAACATCACCCAAACCCACTTCCAAACAACCAAAACCTGATTTCAATTTCGATAACTTCGAGCAATCTGTAGTTTTACGCCAATCCCCAATTTGGTCACGAACCATTATGATTACTCTCATGGGATTAGCCTGTTTTGGGATTATTTGGGCTTGTTTAGCGAAAATTGAGCAAGTAGTTCCGGCTACAGGCCAATTAAAACCAGAAGGAACAGTAAAAGATGTGCAAGCTCCCATTAATGGAGTTGTGAAATCACTGTATGTGAAAGATGGAAAAGAGGTAAAAGCCGGAGATTTATTATTAACCTTTGATTCTATTGCTACCCTAGCAGAATTAAATTCATTGAATAAGATTCGTATAGCTTTGATTCAAGAAAACAATATCTATCGGCGCTTAATGGGAGCAAGTACAGGAATAGATGCTGAAATAGCATTTTTACGCAGTAAACTACCAGGAGAATCAGCTTTTCTGCTGAAAAGTCGGGCTTCCTTAGTAGCAGACAATGAATTATTACGTTCTCAGTTAAGAAATTTACCAGGAGCAGCAGGTACAGGAATTGATGAACAACAACTATTAGCAGTTGCTAAAAAAGAATTAACCTCTCGTTCCAAAGCCGCAGATTTAGAAATTGAAAAAACTCGAAAACAACTTTCTCAAACTAAATTTAAACTGGAAGATACCAAAAATGGCTTAGAAATTCAAAGTCAAATTTTAGCTAGTCTTAAAACCTTAGCTGAAGAAGGTGGCATTTCTAAACTTCAATATCTTAATCAGAAACAACAAGTACAAACTCTCACAGCCGAAATATCACAATTGCAGGAAGAAGAAAAACGTCTACAATTTGATATTGATAAAGGAAAAGAGCAATTAACCAATACAGTTGCAAGTTCTGATAAAACTATTTTGGAAAAAATCGGTGCTAACAAACAAAGGATTGCGGAAATTGATAGTCAATTCATGAAAATTATCCTAGACAATGAACAGCGTTTAGCAGATATCAATAGTAAAATATCTCAAACACAATTAAATGTTAAATATCAAGAACTTCGCGCTCCTGTGGGAGGTGTAGTTTTTGATCTTCAAGCTAAAAATCCGGGTTTTGTTGCCAATTCCACCCAAAAATTACTGCAAATCGTCCCCAAAGATAGCCTCATAGCCGAAGTTTTTATCACCAATAAAGATATTGGTTTTGTCAGAAAAGGTATGAATGTAGATGTGAGAATTGACTCCTTTCCTTTTAGTGAATTTGGCGATATTAAGGGTAAAGTAATTAAGATCGGTTCAGATGCTTTACCTCCAGATCAAAACCATCAATTTTATAGATTCCCAGCCACAATTAAGTTAGATAAACAACATCTAAATCTCACCAGTCAAGAGAGAAAAATATCCTTACAGTCGGGGATGTCTATTACTGCTAATATTAAAGTCCGGGAAGAACGGACAGTGATGAGTTTGTTTACAGAAATGTTTACCAAACAAATTGAGAGTTTGAATGAAGTCCGTTAGGGATTTTTAAATGTTAAAAAAAGATGTAATTAGGAAGATTCTCAGGAGTGAGATTATGCGCGAATCAGTCATTTATCAAGAAATCCTCGAAGAAGGTGAAGCTAAAGGTAAAGTTGAAGGTAAAGCTGAAACAACCAGAAAGTTGGCTTTAAATTTGTTACGAATTGGGATGAATTTGGAACAAATTGCTGAAGTTACGGAATTATCTCTTGAGGAAGTTCAAGCTTTACAAAGTTTGGCATAATTAACATTGAAAATATCTATTTCTCTCTATCTGGTTTTTATAGCGTTAATGGGAGAAATAGATTTATTCGGAAAATAGTTTAAATATTTTGCAAAATCAGCTAAATAAAGATATGAATTTTTATCTCGCAGAGACGCAGAGGCACAGAGAGTGAGAGTTTGGGAGATTTATCCTTCTATAATTTTAATCTCTTCTGGTGTTAGTTCGTAAAGTTGATAAACTAGCTGATCTATTTCTGTTTCTAATGCGGTTGTATCTGTATTTGGATCTGATTTTTTAGCGGTGATAATTTGATCAACTAATTTTTCTAATACCAATTCTTCAGTTTCTGTCGGTTCTTTAATAGGAAGAATTTCAATTTTATACTTTTTCCATCTATTTGTACCCATTCCTGTAGTAGTTGAAATTTGATTAAAATACCATTCTGATAGTCTAGAATTTAATATTCCTAACAAATACTTGAGTTTTTCACCAGTCATTAAGAAGGTAGTAGCTTCAGCATAATAGTTAGAATCATCAAAAGCAAATTTAGGTTTATCAGAAATTTCTCCCCAAACAATTTTAGGTTTTTCAAAATCATCTAAATAAGCACAGTTTCTTAAATTTGTCCAATGTTTACCCTGATCTTGTCGTTGTTGAATTTCAGGAATAAAAGAAAGCAGATAATTATAAATAGACGGATAATTTTCTTGAACTTTAATTCTCCCAATGTTATTTTTGGCAATTCCATTATGTGTATTAATTAGATAAAATTCAGAAAATTCATAACTATATTTTTTTAAATCCCTACCTCTTAAAATTGGTTTGATTATTTCAGCATTATTAGAATTTTCAGCAATTAATTTATTTTTAGTTTCCTCATTTATGATAAAGGCTGCATTTAGTCCGGTAAGTAACCCTCTATTAATATTAATTTTAAAATCTTTTAAAAGCTTAGATGATTTCTCTATTTTTGATTTTAAATTAGTTGTTATTTCATTACCTATAATCCATTCTGATGTACTAGGTATTGTAAATTGAAAACAGTTTTTATCGAAATACTCATTTAATGAAGAACCGATAAGATAATTATTATTGAGACTAGCAACATCAAAAAACTCATTAACTTTATCTTTTTTCAAGATGATAATATCTGATTCAACAGTTGCTTCCTCAAAAATTTGAATATCTTCAATATTCAATAAAGTCTGAGGTTGCATATTTTCAATTAAATATTTCTTCAGTGAATCACCATAAATAGTTTTTAACCAAGAATTAGAAGTAATGTAAGTTAACAATCCTTTTTTTCTTAAAATATAACTTCCTTTTTCATAAAACAAGCAATAAATATCTGAACCCTTTGTATAAGTCTGATAGTTATTTTCAAAATAAGCAGTTTGATATTTTTCTTTGATTTTAGATAGTGAGAAATAAGGAGGATTTCCAATTACGACATCAAAACCGACAAAAACACCATCATCATTCAAAACTTCAGGAAACTCAAACCGCCATTCTAAAGCATTTTCATAAATCTTACCACCTTCTATATCCTCAATCTCAATCCGTAACTTATCAATCTCATTATTTAACTTAGCGATTTTTTTATCCCGCGTCTTTTTGTCAGCTTTTGTTTCCTCAAATAACAAAATTTGATTTTCTAAATTATAAAGTTCACCCTCTAACTTTCTTAATTTAGTTTTATTTGTATCACTTCCTTGTAATGTTGTTTTAAAATTACCTTTAATATCATTAATCAATTTTTCCATTTCCCGCTTTTGCTCTTTATTTTCAGCATTGCGGTAAGTTTGAACAGCATTTCTATAAGTTTCTATACTGGATTTATTTTTACTTAAAGCGGTTCGCAAATCAGCATCTAAAGAAAAACGACTAATTAAAGAATTACCACATTTGATATTAATATCAATATTGGGTAAAGTTTCCAATTCTGTGTAATTGCTTTCGCTTTTATAATAAGCATTTTTCAACAGTTCAATCCATAACCGCAACCGACATATTTTGACAGAATTGGGATTTATATCTACACCAAATAAACAGTTTTCAATAATCGTTTGTTTTTCATGAAATAGCGTTTCTTGAACTCGTTGACTTTCCTTACTTTTAGGATTATATTCAAATAATAACTTTTCATCATCAATAACAATCAATTCATCATTGACAACTTCAATATCATATTCTTTTAATCTCTTACCTTCCCTATCAAGTAAAATCTTCAATTCGCTTTTAATTGCAATAATTTCATTCAAAGCCGAAACTAAAAAATGTCCTGAACCCACAGCAGGATCACATATTTTTAAACTATTAATAATTGTATTAGCTTCCTTTTTCTCTTCTATTTGATCATATAAATCATCAATACTTTGACAATTCCAATCTTTGATTTCATTAAACTTCTGTACAACCGTTCTTCTAATTGTTTCCCGACACATATACATAGTAATAAAACCGGGAGTAAAGAAAGAACCATCTTTATAACCGTTAATTTTCTCGAAAATTAACCCCAGTACAGATGCATTAATTAACCTTTTATTCTCTTCTTGAATTTCTTCCCCGCTTTCACTACTAAAATCATAAGCATTGAGAAATTCAAAGAGATATTCTAAAGCATTAATTTCACCAATGCGTTTTTTTCCGTTGTTGTCTTTCAAGACAGTCGCGGGAAAAATTTGGAGTTTCTCATTTCTAAGATTGTTAATGAAAATGGTGAATTGTTCCATATCTGTTGGTTCAAATAAAGAACTATTTAAATAGGGAACATGAGAGAATATCTTTTTGACACTTTCGGTTCTTTCTTTTTGTTTGCGAGCTAATACGCTGAAGAAAAGACTGTTAAGATCATGATAATTTTGGACTTTCTCTAAATTTAAGAATCCGAAAGACAGATCATTTTTATGATATTTGATTAATTGTGCTTCTAATAATTTCAGAAACAGGATTCTATTTACCCAAGTAATTGATAATGCTAAACCAACGTTAAAAAGTTGTTCTGGATAAGTTTCTCCTTCTGGGTTTTCCAGTTGAGAAATTTTATCTAAACTATCAAGTTGGATAATTGCATTTTCAATCAGTGAACCCGAATTTCTTTCATTTTCTTTTTTACGTTGAATGAGTTTTTTACCACCTTCCTTAGTTTCCGTTAAACCAATAATATGTAATAATTCGCTGTAAAATCCTTTATCAAGGGTATTACTATCATTCGCAAAAGGTAATTTTAATAGATGTTCTGGAGAAAATAACTTAAACAGTGGGATTAATTTATGATCATGGGGATTTTCACCAGGTTGTAAATATTCCTGATGTTCTCGAATATCAAAATGTGTAAAAGGAATTTGTTCTTGAATTTCCGCAATAGCAGGTTGAGCAAGTTCCTTATAAAAGAAATCTGTTTTTTTACTTGTTAATCTTCCTTCCTCAAAATCTGTAAATTGCTTAACGAGGGTTTTATTTTCAATAAATGCTTTATCAAAATCATTTGCATCAAAAATAAACCATTCATAAATATTAGTAGCTATTAAATATTTAACTTCTATATTTTTCTGTATCAAACGTTCTCGCAGAAAATATAAAACCAATTCTTGGAAAGCTTTAGTATTCAAATTATCAATTTTGAGCATTTCGCTTTTGTTAGTGGGTTTTTTAGCTTCCAGAATTACACCAACACTGCTTTTAGTATCCTTGCCATTATGAATAACAAAATCATTGCGTCCCTTAGTATTAATAAAATGATTTGCACTATAATATGTGTTCTTTAAAAAATCGCCAATGAGATTTTTATGAAATTCTTCTGATTCAGTTTCGTTAATTTTCTCAATTAGGCTTTGCAGATTCTTTTTAAAATTCTCAATATCATTTCTATTGGGTTTAACCTTGAGAAAGGCTTTATTTAATGATTCTCTGGTGTGTAGTTTTTGCACGTTCATTTATTTTAAAGCAAACTGTCAGAATCAGGATGTCCAGGATTAAAGGATGAACAGGATAAAAGTTAGGTTGGGTTGATGGATGTTCCCCAACAAAATATTTGATAATGTTGGGTTGCGCTGTTGCTTAACCCAACCTACTTACTTGTACCATAAATAGTAACCAGTACACACAAAAAAACCCCCAAAGAGGGGGATTGTAGGTTATTCGAGTGGAGTGAACAACTAAGTAATAAATACCTAGAGTAAATAGAGTAATCCGAACAAAATAATCCAAATTACATCTACAAAGTGCCAGTAAATTTCCGCCGCTTCAATCCCGAAGCGGTTTTCATTGCTATAGTGTCCGGGAGTACGCGATCGCCACAAAACTGCTAAAATTGCTAAAACGCCAATAGTAACGTGCAAACCGTGAAAACCAGTCAACACATAAAACGTACTAGCGAATAAATTGGTAGTCAGACCAAACTCTAAATGAGTATATTCATAAACCTGACCCGCCAAAAAAATAGCCCCCATAGCTGCGGTAATTGCTAACCAAATCCGCATTCCCTTAGTATCATTCTTCTTAATAGCAGTATCAGCATTGTGCATCACAAAACTACTAGCTATCAAAATAGAAGTATTCACAGTTGGTAACAACAATTCTAAATCTGGTGTCCCTGCCGGTGGCCACACAGGAATAGTAGAACGAAAAACAAGGTATGCACCAAACAAACCCATAAAAATCATTCCCTCAGCCACCAAAAACATAAATAGACCAGTCAAACGATGATCTGGATGTGCTTCGTGATGAGAAACCACTATATGGTGATCTAATTCAGTTGTCGCCGTGTCAATAATTTGACCTTGCATAAATTCTAAAATTGGTAATTGGTTAAAAGTTTTTGGTGCTGCCGAAAAAGTAAAAAATTCCATCTCTCACTCTCCGTGCCTCCGCGCCTCTGCGAGAGAAAAATTCCCTTATTTCAGCAACACCAGATTTTAAAGTGCTGATTCAGTTTGGGGAGTTAACACAGCTTCAGTTTCCACCCGTTCCTCACTCACCCCATAATCGTATGGACCAGTAGTCAAAACCGGGAGAGTTTCAAAATTCTCAATACTAGGAGGGGAAGAAGTCATCCATTCTAGAGTCAGCGCTTGCCAAGGATTATTCCCCGCTTTTTCCCCGTAGAACCAACACCAAACCGCATTAATGATAAAAGGTAACGTCGAAACCGCCAATATATAAGATCCGTAGGTACAGATTTGATTCAAACTTGTGAACTTGGGATCATATTCAGCAATCCGGCGGTTCATACCCATGAGTCCCAGTTTGTGCATGGGTAAAAAAGTCATATTTAAACCAATCATGGTTAAGGCAAAATGCACCTGACCCCAAAATTCGTTCATTTTCCGTCCCGTCATTTTTGGGAACCAGTGATAAATACAGGCAAAAATTCCTAATACACTACCACCAAACAAAACATAGTGGAGATGTGCCACCACAAAGTAAGTATCGTGAACGTGAATATCAAAAGGAACTGCGGCCAACATTACGCCACTAATACCACCAATCACAAAAGTTGCTAAAAAGCCGATAGCAAACAACATCGCACTGGTGAAGCGGATTTTGCCACCCCAAAGAGTTGCTAACCAACCGAAAATTTTAATTCCTGTAGGAACAGCGATGATCATGGTGGTGATCATAAAGAACATCCGCAACCAACCGGGAACACCGCTGGTAAACATATGATGCGCCCAAACGATTAACCCTAAAAAGCTGATAGCTAGGGATGAAAAAGCGATCGCTTTATAGCCAAAAATCGGTTTGCGGGCATGAATTGGCAGAATTTCCGAAATTCCCCCAAAGAAAGGCAAAATCATAATATAAACCGCCGGGTGAGAATAGAACCAGAACATATGCTGGTACACCACCGGATCTCCCCCACCTGTTGGGTTAAAAAATGTTGTTCCTGCCAACAAGTCAAAACCCAGCAAAATCAAAGCCGCAGCTAATACTGGTGTAGATACCAGCACCAAAGCCGAAGTTGCGATCATTGCCCAACAAAACAACGGCATTTGGAAAATGCCCATACTGGGAACACGCATCTTCCAAAGGGTGACGAGAAAATTAATCGCCCCCAAAATCGAAGAAGTCCCCAATAACAGTACACTCATAATCCAAATC
>JANMGZ010000131.1:0-5010 GCA_031374905.1 Dolichospermum sp. OTE_70_metabat_362_sub | reverse complement strand
AGTTGGACATCCGCGCATTGATGTGTTAGCAAATCTATCTGGTATTTTCCGAGATAGTTTTGTGAATATCATTGAATTGTTGGATGATTTATTTCAACGGGCTGCGGAAATTGATGAACCTGAAGAAATGAATTTTATTAGAAAACACGCTTTGATTTTAAAAGCCCAAGGTGTGGAGAATTGTTCCGCAAGATTGTTTTCCAATCCATCTGGTGATTTCGGTTCTTTGGTTAATGATAGAGTGGTTGATGGTAACTGGGAATCTGGGGAAGAGTTGGGGAATACTTGGGAAAGTCGCAATGTCTTTAGTTATGGTAGAAATGATAAGGGACAAGCTAGGCCGGAAGTATTGCAGACTTTATTGAAAACTAGCGATCGCATTATTCAAGAAATAGATTCGGTAGAATATGGATTAACTGATATTCAGGAATATTATGCCAATACCGGAGGTTTGAAAAAAGCCGCAGAAAAGCAAAGTGGGAAAAAAGTTACAGCTAGTTTTGTGGAAAGTTTTTCTAAAGACACTACACCCCGTAATTTAGATGATTTGTTGCGGATGGAATACAGAACTAAGTTATTAAATCCTAAATGGGCTAACGCAATGGCTAATCAGGGTTCTGGTGGTGCTTTTGAAATTTCTCAACGCATGACGGCGTTAATTGGTTGGGGTGGTACTGCCGATTTTCAAGATGATTGGGTTTATAATCAAGCCGCAGAAACTTATGCTTTAGATCCAGAAATGGCAGAAAAATTACGCAAAGCTAATCCTGAAGCTTTTAAAAATATTTTGGGAAGAATGTTGGAAGCATCAGGACGCGGTTTATGGCAAGCTGATGGAGATAAGTTGGAAAAATTGCGTCAGTTGTATGAATTGAGTGATGAACAATTGGAAGGAGTGACAGTTTAATTATAGGGTGCGTTAGCGACAGTGTAACGCACCACATCTCACGTCATATTTTAAAATAATTCTATAATACAATCTCTCAATATCTCAATCAATTCTTCTTTACTCACTTTATTATCAGCAACTTGTATTGTTAATTTATATGCTTCTTCTGGTGTCAGGTTCAGTTCATAATCATTCATGTTCAAAAACGTTATCATGACATCAAAAGCCGTGCGTTTGTTACCATCTATAAAGCATGATTTTTATTAATATGAAATAAATATGCTGCTGCTTGTTCAACAATAGTAGGATGTAAAAACTCTCCTCCAAAACTTGCTTGAGGTTGGTAAATTGCAGAATCTAATAAACATTTTAACTGAAAAACACATAATAATCCAGTCTACCAGTTACTAATATAGCCTTAGCCAAAAATCGTTAACTCAAACTTTATTATCACGTAGTCGTAGGTTGGGTTAAACGAAGTGCAACCCAACACAATTACAATTTAATTACTACATAAAATGAAAAACTATGTTTCAAAATTAAAATGGGATGTTTATTGCTGAATGTCCCACCATTCCTGGTTATGTTAGAAGCAGAAGCACAGGAAAAAATTCTGTAAAATGTTAAAAATTAGGTATTCTTAAGCGGCGTAATAATCTAGTCAGTGGAGATTCAATTTTCAGTTTAAAGGCTAGAATTTGGGTTTGTTGTAGTCCATTAAAATTATTATCGCTAATCAAAATTAGTGATTGTTGTCCGTCGGGTAGTTTTGCACCCAAAGTTAATCCTTCAATATTATCTAATGACACATTTAAGGTTTGTAAATCAAAGAGAAGTTTTTTCTCTGCTGGTTTGATTTTATCAAAATCAATTTTAGCAATGCTGTCAACATTATGAATGTCGGTAGCCTTATCTAAAGAAACCTGAAATAGAAAAACTGTAAATCCCAACCCGGTGAAACTTCTTTCTATACTGAGAAAGTGTCCTTCGTTATCGAGGGCTAGTAAATCGGGTAAACCACTGGCAAATTTACCAGTAGGGTTAAATAAAGGTGTAACTGGTTGTGTTTTGTAAAGAAATTCCCGTTCTGGCTGCTGTGTTAAGAGGTTATATTCTAAAATCCGGCTGGAAGTACCAACACCGGATTTAGCGGCTACACCATCTTGAATTAAGGCGTTTTCGGTGGCTGTAAATAGGAATTTTTGATTGGGTGTAATGCTAAGACTTTCAAAAGCTAAGTTGTTGCGGATGCCTTTTTGCTTTTGTGGATCTGGTAAAAATTTATCTGGTATAGGTAAGGTACTAATTGTTTTTCCAGAAGCCAACGCAAATTCTTTAATAAAGGGATTAATGAGTTGATCTACATCACCTTCAGAAGAAACAAATATAGTATCTTTATTAGTGAGGGCAATTCCCTCTGTATCAGTTGTATTAACTGGGAATGGTTGATTATTATTATCTAATAAGTTCGTTACACCTACGGGAACAACTCCATTATTATTAAGTTTACCTTTACTCAAATCAATTGTTAAAGTGTAAAAACGAGGTGGTGCTTTTTGCCCTCTGTCATCAGATATTGCATAATACAAGTTATTTTTGGCATCATAAGTGATTCCCGATAAACCGCCAACTTCGGTTTTTTGGAAAGTTAAACCTGTGGGTAAAGTAGCTTGTCCAATAAACTCTATACTGTTAATAATTAGAGAGGCGGAAGCGAAATTACTAAACAGAAAACTAATAAAAATTAAGGAAATGGTAAAGATGAGAATTAAGGAGAATTTCCGAGGTTTGGGAAGATACAACATAGAATAATAGGAGTCACGAGGTAGGGGCGCAGGGCCTGCGCCCAGTTAAAAGTTAGGAAGAAAAAAGAAGAAAGAAGGCAAAAGTGGTTTTATGGACTTGTAAAAAAACCAACTAGCCAATCTTTGACGGTACGGGTGGCGCGACAATCATCTTCGTTGTAATCTTGGATAATTGCTAATAAGCTGCGATCGCCTGTTTCTAACCATTTATCATACCAGTAAATACATTTAGCACCATTGGCTTCTTGTTCACGCCATTCAAATCCTACCCAACGGGCAATAGTTTTTAAAGCATAACTATCTATTGGTAAAGCCACACTTTGAATTAATTGTTCATAGATATCAATAAACCGATTCAGGATCGGATGAATTTGAGAGTGTGGTGTGCGATACAGTTTACCAAGGCGTTTGACTGTATCTACTTCATAAGCACAAAAATGATAAATTGGGGCTTGGGGGTATTGATTAACTAAATTGAGAAATTGCTGCCAAATTAATGGTTCTTGTTCTGGCGTTTCGGCTAAAAAAGCATAAAATTTTTCGGTGTTAGCGACTCTATCCACAACTAAAACACCTAAAAGATAATTTAAATTTAAATCTGGTTGGGCTTCAATATCAAAATAAAGTTCAATGGGAGATGTAAAAGTTAGACATTCTAAAGAAAAGGAATCAGGAAGAATTAAGGGTTGTTTAGTAAATACGGATTGGGCTTGAATGACTAATTTAGCTGCCACATTACTATCAAATCCTGTTAACTTTTCTAAAGCGCTAGGATGAGTATGAGCAAGTGATTCTAAACTGGTGATAGCCAGATTTTGCAGTTGGCTGTAGCGAATGGGTGTTACACCTGGTAGGAGAGAAAGGTGTTCCTGGGACTGGGCGATCGCATGACAGTAATTATACCAAGGACAAAGATTACATTTTTGCCGAGAAATAAAAATTTCTGGCGCATCTGCTGACTCAATTACTTGAGTATATTCATATAAAATATCTAGCATTTGTGGTGTCCATTTATCTAAGTCCACCACATAAGTTTTATCTTTATCTCGCAATATCAACCCAGCTTTACTGAGAATCACATCCTGAACGGTAGCTAAAACTTGAGCATGAAAAGCAATAACTACCTGATATTCTTGTTTAGGACGTTTACCCAATTCAATATTAACTGGGACATAGTTCCAATTCCCAAACCGGGATTTTCCCGGCTGTTTGACCAGCAAATCCGGGCGACTCAGCAAAGTATATTTTTCACGATAGGTGGTTAATATTACACCACGACGAATATAACTCACCCCTTGCTGCATTAGTTCTAGAGTTGATGCTGCCCCTGCTTGCCAATCGCCTGAAGTGTAATTGGGTTCATAGTAACTTAACTTGCTGACTATTCGCTGATGATGAGCAATTTTGTCCTGTTGTACCTTCAGCACCAACTCATTGGGAATCTCTCGCTGACCGTAATCACCGTGAACATCTAAAAAAGGTCGCCGCTGACAGCGTTGAAATTGTAGTAAAAATTGTGCATTGATTAACATCCTTTTAAGCTAACAGTAATTCAGAAATTACAGGACAATTAGGAATTGAATTGTTCAGCAAAATAATGTGATTCTGATTTTTCATGTTCAATAACAAACACATTAGAGTAAAGATTAGCGATAACTTGTTTTCCTTGTTGAGTCAAAGATAGATAACGCAGACCATCTGTAATATAAGGATAAACACTATTCCAATAAAACTTGGCGTAATTTTTCCGTAAATCCCCAGGATTTTGATATCCTAAAACCTTAGTTACACCTGTTTCTTCAAATTCATAGTATAAACTGGTGATTTTTTTTAAATAACGCGGGTCACTTAATTGACCAATTAAATCAGCAGCACGGACTAAACCTGCAAAATTCTGGGAATCATGATGATCATCCACCGCAGGTACGGGGAATCTAGTTAATTCAATATTACTTTTAATGATTTCTGCATCAATGAGTGGATGTCCACCAAAACGTTCATCAATAAATTGTTTAGCTCTATCTACATGATAGGGGGTAAGACTAGCATCGGAAGCACCAAAGGGAAGTGACACCATGCCACCACCTTGACCTGTAGCATATAAGCCTTCAGATTCTTGATCTTGGCGGCAAACTCCTTTAACATAACCAATATCATGACAGAGGAGGGAAATAATGCAATGCAGCCAATCTTCGCAGGAAACTCCACCTTCACGGATCTGTTTACCTCGCAAAATTTCTTGTCCCACAAGCGTAACCAGGACAGAATGTTCGACATTATGGTATAAAGCATCACTGTTGGCAATATTTTCCAATG
>JANMGZ010000125.1:0-3507 GCA_031374905.1 Dolichospermum sp. OTE_70_metabat_362_sub | reverse complement strand
TTTAATCTGGGAGTTGTTGCGGTCATGAAAATTATCCTCTAAAAAATGAAACAGGTACTCAGACCTTCACGTACTGTAACAATATTTTTTAACAACTAGCCATATTTTCTCATAAATACTTGTCTGCATAGTTCATAGTGACTTCAACTAGCTTCACCTTTAATATAAGCAATATCAACACCCTATATGGCTTTTTCTTTTTTCATCATTCTCTGGTAAGAATATAGCAACGACTTAAGACATAGGAGAAAGGATATTAATATTCCCCTATTCCCATTGGTGTCAGCTTAACGCAAAACCGACAACCCAACTGGGAATTAATTCCCAGTCTGATAGCAAAAGTCATCTCAAGATGACTAAGGAAACCAAAAATTATTTAGTAAACTTTAGTTTACTTTAGCTATGAGACCGGAACTTAAGTTCCGGGCGGGCGTGGAAACCAACAAATAAACCATCTGTAACTTAAGTTAACACCAATACCCTATTCCCTATTCCCTCATTGACACAAGGAGGTGTTTTCGTGATACTTCGATTTTTAGCGGTAGCAGGGACAATGGTAATCACCATCGGTTCTGTCACCAAAGCCACAGCCCAGACTTCTGCTTTACCTTTTTTGCCAATTCCTAGCAGTTTGAGCAATAAGGTCGATGAAAAGATGGTATCTGGCTGGATTTATTTAGATGGTCGTCCTTTGTTTAGCATCACCGCATCAAAAACCAGTTTTCCCGAACGGTTTCAAAACATTCAACAGAATTTACAAGATATTACCCACAACTACTTACGGACACCGACAACCGAAGTCAAAGTCCAGAACCGCACCGTCAAAGGATTACCGACTATTTATGTTAATGACCAATACCTGATGACCATCACTTATGAGGATGCTGGACAGGCAAACCCATTAACATTAGTAAATCCCATCAGTGATGGATTGCAACAACACCTGCAACAAGCTAAATACGAACGACAAACTCGGTTTTTAATTCAGCAAGGTCAAATTGCTGCTGTCGGCATAATAGCAATGATTATCCTCAGTTGGGGAGTTAGACGTTGGCAAAAGCATTTAGGTAAGAATATAGATGATTCTATCCCGTCCACTGGTACAGATACTCAACTAATTACCACGCTATTGAATCAACAGCAACAGCAGCATCTTCAAGAAGTTAAAACCCGACTTTTTCAAACAGCACAAGCAGGAATTTGGGGAAGTGGTAGTTTAATTATTTTAGGGTTATTTCCCTACACACGAGCTTGGCAAATTGGGATTCTCACCATTGCCCAAATTCCCATCAAATTAACTATTGTGGCTGTGGCAACTTATGTAGCTGTCCGGTTTACCTATGCCTTAATAGATCATTTCACCTCCACCATAGTTAGTGGCGGGGCTTTATTAACCCCAGAAACATCCGAACGGTTGCAGTTGAGAATATCCACATTTTCCGGCGTAACTAAAAGTATCACTACGATTATTTTTGTTGGTGCAGGTAGCTTACTAGCTTTGATATCATTGGGGATAGATATCGTTCCGCTGTTAGCTGGTGCCGGTTTGGTGGGTGTGGCCATATCCTTGGCTTCCCAAAACTTAATCAAAGACGCAATTAACGGCTTTTTGATTATTTTTGAAGACCAATATGCCCTGGGTGATATGATCACCGTTGGTACTGTGGGTGGCTTGGTGGAAAAATTGAATCTGCGAATGACTCAAATTCGGGATTCCGAAGGCAGCCTCATTACCATTCCCAACAGTGAAGTCAAGATTGTGGCTAATCTTTCTAGTCGTTGGTCACGGGCTGATTTAAGTATTCCGGTTTCTTATCAAGCCGATGTAGACCAGGCTTTGAAGTTAATTGAAGATGTGGGTTTGGAGATGAGTCAAGATCCCGAATGGCAATATCAAATTCTGGAAAAGCCTAATGTTTTGGGTGTAGAACATTTTAGCGATCGCGGTATCATGATTCGTGTCTGGATTAAAACCCAGCCTTTGAAGCAATGGGCTGTAGCCCGAGAATATCGTCGTCGGCTGAAAATCACTTTAGACGCAGCCGGAATTTATATTCCTGTACCGCAACAAGCAAATTGGATTGCTAAATTTTGACAAGATCCCCGACTTTTTGCTTCTATCTGTGTCAATCAATGATCAGTTTAGCTCAGAAGTCGGGGATCTACATCCCACCCCGACAATTAGATTTTCCTTATCACTCCATTCAGTAATTGATAATTAAAAAATATATATCATTAGCATTAGAATTAAGTTCTTTTATATTTCCGCATTCACAGCTATCATCAAAAACACTACCAGAGGTGATAGTTATGAGTGAACAACTTTTAGAAACAGACACAGTTATCGCTATCAACGAAGACAAAGAGATTGATTTAGAAGGTGCTTTTCAGGAATCTCATATCCAAGACATTCTGAATAAACTAGATCAAGAGTTAGTTGGCTTAAAGTCTGTCAAAAACAAAATTAAAGAAATGGCAGCTTTGTTGCTAGTTGATCGGATTCGTAAAAGTGTAGGTTTGAATGCCGGTGCGCCTAGTTTACACATGACATTTTTAGGCAATCCAGGTATGGGTAAAACAACCGTAGCCATGCGGATGGCGGAAATTCTTTATCGCTTAGAATATATCCGCAGAGAAAATGTCATGCTAGTAACTAGAGATGATTTGGTCGGTCAAGGAATTGGCCAAACAGCACCAAAAACCAGGGAAGTTTTAAATAATGCCATGGGTGGTGTCTTATTAATTGATGAAGCTTATACCTTATATCGCCCCGATCATCCCGGAGATTTTGGTTTAGAAGCCATTGAAATTATCATGCAGGTCATGGAAAACCAACGTGATGATATTGTAGTCATTCTTGCTGGTTACAAAACCCAAATGGAGCATTTTTTCCACAGTAACCCTGGCATGAATTCCCGCATTGGCATTCACATTGAATTTAATGATTATAGCGTTGATAACTTGATGATTATTGCCCAATCTATCCTCAAAGCTCAAAACTATTGTTTTAGTTCAGATGCCGAAAAAGCTTTCCGCGATTATTTGATTAAGCGGAAGACTATGCCTCATTTTGCTAATGCCCGCAGTGTCCGTAATGCTATAGATAGAGCTAGATTACGTCAAGCAAATCGCTTATTAAGTAGTGGGAGAAAATTAAATAAACAGGATTTAATCACCATCGAAGCTATAGATATTTTAGCGAGTCGAGTTTTCCGCGAGGGTGTTCCTGATTGTGAACCTGAAAGTTAGATCATTTAGACATCTCCAGAAATTACAGCGGTTTCCGCTCTTATGAGATACATCTTAGCCCCCTCTTCGCTTGCGGGGAGGGGGTTGGGGGCAGGGCTGTTTCATTCCCTAAAAGGATCTGATTTACAAGCGTCCAGGTCAAAAAAATCAGGTGATTAAAAATCTGATTAGACCATAAAATGGCGATTGCACAGAAATTTACTCGTTGAAATGGTAATTTTTCGATTACTAACTTCCCCAAATTTCTTGCTCATACTG
>JANMGZ010000093.1:0-2537 GCA_031374905.1 Dolichospermum sp. OTE_70_metabat_362_sub | reverse complement strand
GTATCTTGCGTGCTGAGAGAAATCTCCAACAGTCTCCAACAAATTTCCCTCTATCCTCAGATGTGACTAGACCACGGAGGAATATTATTAAACCTATCAGGTTTAGGTGCAATAAAGTAACTGTAAACGACCACGAGCGCCAGGCTATTAGTCAGGGGGAGAACGCAATGTCTTCAACCCTGCGCGCATGCATTGATTCTTTTAGCCTCCGCAGATCGTTTTAGGATTGTTCGCGTCCTGGAAACATTCTCGGATAGCGTAGGGAGAAACTTTGGGACTTATGGACGTCAGAGACTGGGGTGTGGGCGTGAGGATCTACGGCCTGTATGCGTAATTATGTAGTAATTTCGTACTCAAAAGATTTTTTTGAGAGATTTTCTTATTTTCTTTTGTATAACGTTTCTCCATTGTGGACCTTGTAAGGTGAATTTTGGGGCAGTTCTCAGACCTAGCTGAGGGTGTCTGCTAGCTAGCTCTCGACATATCCGAAAGTCAGATATCCGATAAGGATGTCTTGTATCCGGAGGACTCAGATATCCGATAAGGGTGTCCTGAAGTTGAGAGATAGTTTGGAAGTCATACCCTCAGGGCTGTTTGAGACATCCTAAAAGTAGATAGTTTTTAAATAAACAACGGTTTGAAGTATCATATATTGATAATAGGATTGTCATAAGGAAACAATATCATTATTAACTATAGCTGCTGTATTTATAAAATTTATTAAACTAGAGCTTTTCTGTATTAGACAGTTTTATTAAATTGCCTATTCAGAACGAATAATAGATTTAAAAGTTGGGAACAAAAATTAGTAATAATTATAACTTAAGGACTCTTCATTGAATTTGACTGCTTGTCTGCCTTAACGTCCTAGCATCCAATAATAATAGGGTTAAGAGAAATTTCTAACAGTTAATGATTATTACAGTGTGAATCTCAGTTTAATTTTGTATATGTATGTTGTTCGGTAAGACAGGGCAAATCCCGATGATTTTTTATTAATTGGATTTTATATTTAGTTGAATATTTGATATATTTTTTGGTTCTACTGCATAGCATTGAATTGTATTATGTACACTACTTGATGTCATGACGTATTATGCGAACCTTTATGGTAACGAGTAACTTCTTGCCGCAATTATTGGATTTAAATGGGGCGTGCACACCTTAGATGCCAAATCTTGCCTGGCAAGGCCTTTAATATGCTTGAAACTCTATCCTGGGCTGATGGAGAATAAATCGTAAACGGTCACCCTTATTTCTGGAATCCTATATTTTCTTCATACACCATATGGTGTTTCTTGATTAGTCATCGCACCCATTAGTGAGGTGTGATTCTTCTGGGTCCCCAGGGACGTTAAACGGTAGAACATGAATAAATTACCCCCTAAGCTCATTCCTAATGAGTCCATAATTACAGGCGAAAGGTAATTTCATTTAACCGAAGGGGTTAGGGATTAGTGGTCCTCAGGGACATTAAATAGTTGCATCCTGATATCAATTCCGCCTGAGCTTGTTTGATTATTTTATGTGTCCTGCCGTAAGCATAATCTAGCTAGGTGGGCTAGGCTAAATAAAATGCGGAGAGAGAGTTCACGTGACCGAAGGGGTCGTAATTATTTGTATACTTTTTCACTGTTTTGTCTTTTTATATTAATAATGTAAATACTGTAACCTCTACAATTTTTAAGTCCTGCACATTTTTATTTTCTTAGTCAGCAATTTTGAGTCCGGTTGATATGTTAGTAGGCTGGGTACTTGTGATATCATTCCGAGGAATGACATAAGTGTGGAATAGTACGGTCTATATGTTTGCTGAGGTAAACGTTAAATATAGTGATGGCTATTGGTTCTGTTGGTAGCTGGAATTGACTTTTTGGGAGCAGAACTCTAATGTACATGGGTGGTAAGGTTAGTGGATTGTTGATGGGTAATAACCTAACGGTCAGGCGTGCTGAGGACGTTATATGACAGAAGGGGATACTCATGCGGACAAAATTTTATGTAGAAGGGAATGCTTGCCCTGTAACCCGGGAACCCAAACCCGAGGAGGCCTATGGTCGTTTGAGAGCGGTGGTAGATAGTAATGCTACCATGCACTCTGCACGTAAATCCGAGGGAGGGAGGGCTGTCCTTTGACTCGTAATGTAACCATAATTTAATTATGTGATCTGCGGGAAATTCTACTTGTATGGGCGAAGGTAGGCAGTAAGTTCTTCAATAAGGGACATATTACTGTTGGTCGCCAGATTTTTGTAAGTGGTTTGTGGTGCGAAAGAACAATATTTTTGTTATATTTTTATAGCAGGCTTTTTCTACTTGAATAATTGCAATTTCTCGTCTGATTTTAAATATTTCACATATCTAGTATTACATGATCTCACACAATTGACATATCGTATTGATATTTTTTGAAGCGTGTGCGTACGCTTGTGTTGGTATGCTACTGACCGTGAACATCTCCACTGTTTTATAATTTCGGGTTGTTAGTGGAAAACAACTAGAGTGAGGAGGGAGCTTTGTTGTGGATATGTCCCCGA
>JANMGZ010000032.1:0-6607 GCA_031374905.1 Dolichospermum sp. OTE_70_metabat_362_sub | reverse complement strand
CACCTAATTTTTCCACAGCTTCCATAATTTCGGGAATTGTCAAACCAAATTTAGCGCGATCGCCTGTGGAAGTTCCCCAACGTCCCATCCCTTGGGTACTTAATTTCGCTCTGACTCCCAAGATTGGCTTAATTCCTAATTGACGACTGACCGCAATGGCTAAATCTACTTCTTCAATTTGCTCTAGGACGATGACTGGTGTTTGTCCTAGTTTCTGGGCTAACATCGCTGTTTCGATGTATTCCTGGTCTTTGTAGCCGTTGCAAATTAACAATGCTCCTGGTGTATCCAACACAGCTAGAGCAATCATTAATTCTGGCTTAGAACCTGCTTCTAAACCAAATTGATGGGGTTTACCAAATCTGACTAGATCTTCGATTAAGTGCCGTTGTTGATTACACTTGACAGGAAATACCCCCCGATATACACCAGGATAGTTATAGCGAGCGATCGCTTTCCCAAAACAAGCGTTTAATCTCTCAATCCGATCTTCCAAAATATCGGAAAAGCGAATTAACATGGGCAGCCCCAAATTACGCTGTTGTAAGGAATTAACCAACTCGAATAAGTCTAATGAACCACCCCGTTCACCCTTGGGAGAAACAGTAACATGACCCGCAGCATTAATCGAAAAATAAGGCTGTCCCCAACCTTCAATGCGGTAAAGGTCTTCACTGTTCTCAATTTTCCAAGGCAAAGATAAATCTCCCGGACTTGTACTAGGTGCTAACAGTTTTTTCTGTTTTTGACGTTTCAATTCAGCTTTATGCCCATTAGATGGCATTTTCACAATCTCATCAGCGGTTGACTCGACACCCATTTCTTCCTGACCTCTGTATTGCGCCCACGAAATAACAATTTAGCAAAATAGTCTGGTAACTGGATATACAGCTAGAAATAATTTCTGATTAAGAATTAGTAATTAAAAATCTGGTTAATACCATGCTTCCCTACCCGTAGAGGGGCAAATAAGCCTTGCTGTGTATTTACTAGAAACAAAAGAAGAGAATTTTTTCCTCGTTTCCCTATCCCTGCAATTTTTAGGGAACATTCAAAAGACCACTAGACAAAAGACATCAATTCAACTGACAATTAACCCATCAAAATTTGATTATGTTTTTGGAGACAGATTTGGAACGCACATTTTTAGCAATTAAGCCTGACGGTGTACAACGCGGCTTGGTGGGTGAAATTATTCGCCGATTGGAAACTAAAGGCTTTACCCTAGTGGGCTTGAAGTTTATGAAAGTTAGTAAGGAATTAGCCGAACAACATTATGATGTTCACCGTGAAAGACCTTTTTTCCCTGGTTTAGTCGAATTTATCATTTCTAGCCCAGTGGTAGCAATGGTTTGGGAAGGCGACGGTGTTGTGGCAGCAGCTAGAAAGATTATTGGCGCAACCAACCCCTTAACAGCGGAACCAGGCACAATTCGCGGTGATTTTGGCATCAATGTTGGTCGTAACTTAATTCACGGTTCTGATGCTCAAGAAACAGCCAAAACCGAAATTGCTCTGTGGTTTAAAGATGAGGAACTACTTGCTTGGCAACCTCATTCAACACCTTGGTTACATGAGTAATTAGGAAATGGGTAATGGGGAATAGGGAATTGGTTTTTACTTCTTCTTCCTTGGTCCTTCTCCTCTTCTTCTTGACTCCTGACTGGGCGCAGGCCCAGCGCCCCTACCTCCTTAATTCGACACTTCAGTTTTTTCTCTTTCTTGTTCTTCTGGGACTAATTCCACAATGGTGCGTTTGGAGAAGCCCCAGGCTAAGATGATACCAATGGCAGTAACTACTAACCATTCTGGTGGGACTAAATCATCGTTGATAACTTTTAACAACAGGCGCAAACCAACAAACGCTACAGTGATGTAACCTGCGTCTTCTAAATTCTCATATTCATCTAACCAGCGAATAAATAATCCAGCCATGAATCGGAGGGTGACAATCCCGATGGTTGTACCGGTGATTACTAACCATGTTTCTTGAGAAACAGCGATCGCTGTTGTCACACTATCCAAGGAAAAGGCTAAATCTGTAAAAGCAATCACTGGTATAGCTTGCCACAGAGACTTAAAACGTGGCCCGTGATGGTGATTGTCCTCATTTTCTTGAGAACTAAAGTGTTGAAATACTAGCCACAAGAGATAGCCAGCACCTAATAGTTCAAATTGCCAAAATTTCTGTACCCAAGTAGCTGTTAGCAATAGGGTAATTCTTAGCACATAAGCAAAGACTAAACCAATATTTAGAGCTTGACCTTCTAGTTTTTTGTCTTCTAGTCCTTGAGCGATCGCAGCGAGAGCGATCGCATTATCAGCCGATAGCACCGCTTCTAAAAATACTAAGATTAACAGGACTATAGAAGCTTCAACACTGAAATGAAAGTTTAGGTAATCAAATATTTGGTCTAACATTCCAATTTCTCAAACAAAAATTAAGAATTTACAGGATATGGGATTAGAGATTTTTATTGTAAGAATTACAACAAATTACTAGTTTTATCTATTTTAACTTGTATTTAGCCTAATTTTAATGGGTAAATTTGATCACTAACCTAAACTACAAATTAACATATCTATAACAACAACTTTGCTCTTTTTTTTGTGAGTTTGGTTAAACAACAGCGCAACTTAACAGAATTATTAGTTTATATTTTAGTGTAACCGCGCTTCATATCAACTTAGGAATTAAGGCTTTTTTCAATTTGCTGAAGGTATTGTTATACATATAAATTTAACTTACACCTTACTTGCTTGATATGTTGTGTTTTCCTAACATTTTAGTAATTCTTATTATTAGTCACTCTTTTCCTTCGACATTCCACAGGATTTCCACAGGTAATTTTGCACTTTTCCACAGATTTTCTACGAGTTAATCAGCTATTACTGACTTATTGGGGATTGTTAATTTTTCACTACTCACAGGCTTGATCAGGGAGTTTATATTAAGTTATGTGACAGAAATATAGTCTCAAGCCTGATTAACTCGTCAAAATTTATTTTTAGACTGCTAATTGTTAACATTTCGCAGCATTGACAAATCTACCCCTTCTGAGCGCAAAATGATGAGTCTTGTGTTTGATTCTGTTCAGCATCTTCATCTTGTATTCTGGTTTATTTGAATTTCCCTTTCTACTTTCCCCACAGAGTATGAATCAGCCCTCAGTAAAATTGAACACAAATAACTTCTCTTGATTGATCTACAGGAAAATTTTATGAACAGCACAGTCCCTATCTTTACCGAAATTCCCGAAACATTACAAGAATCCATGAACAACTACTTAGAAAACCATCCTGATTGGGATCAAACTCGAGTATTAACAGCAGCTTTATCGCTATTTCTGTTACAAAATGGCGAAACTGATCGCCGAGCGGCTCGTGTTTACTTAGAAACTTTATTTCATCAATAATCAATAAAAATACTGTCTCAAATTAATAAACCAACTCTATTTCTGTTCAAGACACTTGGCCCTGATACTATAAATTTTGAATTTTTATCAATACCTTATGCCTTTTTTGTAGGTTGGGGGTTAAGCGACAGCGCAACCAGACGCATTTATTGGGTCTCATAACGATTGCTTTGCAACGCAAACGTTCCACAATCCAACCTACAAATCAAGACTTTTTTCGATTTGAACAAGGTATTGTCTATAAAAATCAGTTGACAGCGTGTAGTAATGGAATAGATAATCCCACGCCATATGGGCGTGGGAGTGACGGAAGTTTACAGATAAACCGCGTCTACGTTGAAACCCTTTCTGAAAAACTCCAGAGTTGCCAACTTAGACGGTTTAGTAAACTAGGATGTATCTAAACTTGATTTAGTGAATTTAAAAAATAAGCCATCCAAATCTTATCTGCTCCCTCGTTTCAAGAACAATTTAAATGTGTGACAACTTATTCAAGTTTTAGGCAGAAGTAGCGCATTCAAATTTGTAACCTACACCACGGATAGTATGAATTAATGTTGATTGAGTAGGATCGACTTCAATTTTTTTGCGAATTTGACCGATATGGACATCTACAACCCGTTGATCCCCAACATATTCATAGTCCCAAACCTCTTGGATGAGTTCAGATCGTCGCCAAACCCGCGTTGGATGACTAGCTAAAAAATACAATAAGTCAAATTCCAGAGCCGTTAAGGAAATAGTTTCGCTACTAAGTATTACTTCCCGTCGGATAAAATCAATCGTTAACTTATCAAAAATTAGGCGTTGCTGTTCTACATCAGTCACAACTCGTTGCCGCCTCAAAATTGCTGCTACTCTTACCTCTAACTCTCCTAAACCGAATGGCTTAGTGAGATAGTCATCAGCACCTTTAGAAAAACCATGAATTTTATCACCTTCATCTGTTCTACTAGTCAGCATTAGCACAAATACACCACTACGACTCTGCATTTCTTGACAGAGATTAAAACCGATTACATCTGGTAAATTAACGTCTAAAATTACCAAATCCGGGTTAAATTGCTCAAACATACTCAAACCAGTTTTACCATCTTCGGCAGACTCAACTTGATAATTTTGTTTCAGCAGAAAGCGTTGGATTAAATTCCGAACGGCAGGATCATCATCAACTACAAGAATTTTGGCAGCAGCCATGGCCATTACTTTTTATAAAAGTGCATAAGATTAACAAACATGATTGCGTAAGAACGCAGTTTCTACTTTGGTAGTAATTCAAAATTTACAGGGGATAGGAATGATTATCCTGATTGTTTCCATAAACTGTAATTTTTAAGCTGGATATTGAAAAAGGCAGGAGGCAGGAGGTAGAAGTAACCCACGTTTCTAAACGTGAGATTGAAGCCATGACGCTTTGTATCTTGTATTACTCCTGACTCCTGCCCTCTGCCTTCTCTTGTAAATAAGTTTTACTCCTTTGCTGTATAATTAGAGCATTTATATCTCCAGCCAATATCACAACCACAATTTTCAAAATTTATCTGCCTTGAGCCGGATTTATGCTAGTATAGTCACAGAGGATAAAATAAGTTAGAATATGCAATTTAGATAGCCACTTGTCTATTTATAAAAGCAAAATGCTCTCTCACTGAGATGGAGTGGTTCGCGTGTATTTTTTCCTTGTAGGTTATTTTCGCTCAATATAAAATCTAAAGTTGTTTTTCTGTAAAATAAAAGGTGCCGCTGATTAAGGCTGAATTAATAAACTCCCATGAGTGATCAAAGTCCCTACGAAAAACTTGGGGTATCAGAAGATGCAAGTTTTGATGAAATTCAGGATATTCGGAATCGCCTCTTAGAACAACATGGTGGTGATGTCGGTGTCCGAGAAGTAATTGAAGCTGCTTATGATGCGATTCTAATGGAGCGCTTACGGATGCGCCAAGAAGGTAAAATTAAAGTGCCTGAGCGCATCCGGTTTCCAGAGATGGGAGTTCCATCTTCTGCCCAAGCAGGTCAAACCCTTGGTCGGCAGTCTCCTGCATGGCTACAACGGAGTTTAGAATGGCTAACGCCACGCTTCCGCTATCAGCCCACACTAACTGATGTACTACTATCAGGGGCTTGGTATGCCGGTTTAAGTGCAACTAGTTTGCTGTATCCCGGTAGCAGCGGGCAGGTTTTGCAACTGTCTTTGGTAGTTGGGGTGGGTATTGGTGTTTACTTCCTCAATCGTAAGGAAGGAAAATTTGGTCGAGCAGTTTTATTCACGCTGGCTAGTCTAATTGTTGGATTAATTGCTGGAGGTTTGATTGCTGGCTGGGTATTACCAATACCATTGATAAATTTAACAGCGAATCAGTTTTCTACTCTGTTGACGTTCATATTGATGTGGTTAGTAAGTAACTTTTTGCGTTAAATAATGGGTAATTGGTTAATGGCCGATTACCCATTATTGTTGTGTCTACTGATTGAGGATAAAAGCTACGGCGGTTTTTAAATTGGGAACAATCATGTCAGGCTGATAAGATGCTAATTGGGTGCGATCGCGGATACCCGACTCAACCGCAATAATTTTGATATCATGTTTTTTGGCAGCAGTAATATCTGCTTCTGTGTCTCCCACCATCCAAGTATCAGCAGCAGGAGGGAGTTCTGCTAAGGCTTTAGCCATTAATAAAGGTTTATCTTCAACGTCACGAGTTTTTACATAATCGTTACTCAAACAATAACGGCGATTTTCTGGGAAAAACTCGCTTAAATTATATTGATTAAAAGCATAATCTAGTTCTCTTACCCTCCGCATCGTCATCACGGCTAAATCAATACCGGCGGCTTGAACTTTGCTGAGTGCATCTAGTGCAGTGGGGACAAGGACATCATATTGGAAATAAGGGAGGGTGTGAACTGTTTGTTTACGGATTTGGGAAAATTTTTGCCCTTGCTGGGCATCTAAACCCGATTTTAAGGCAATTTGGAGTTCGGGAGTGTGCGATCGCTTGAGTTGCCAAAATTCGGCTTTGGATAGTTCTGTAATTGTTTGTTGAGGATATCGGGTTTTCTCTAGACACAATTGATAAACACGGTAGTAGCGTTCCGAAACATCCATGATTGGCCCGTCAAAGTCAGTGATTAATCTCAGCATTAGCAGATAATTGGATATAGATCCCCGACTTCTTGAAGAAGTCGGG
>JANMGZ010000026.1:0-6739 GCA_031374905.1 Dolichospermum sp. OTE_70_metabat_362_sub | reverse complement strand
CTTTCAGAACTTTCAGAACTTTCAGAACTTTCAGTACTTTCAGAACTTTCAGAACTTTCAGAACTTTCAGATAAGCAAGAACTATCTATAGCATCAACTATTTTTTTGTCAAGTTCTATTGACACTTTGTAACAATTTTGTTATATTAGTTTACATAAAGTAACAAATCAAAGAAAAAAACATTATGTATACCACAACTAACGAAACAGGCATTCTTAATAACTACTCTAAAGAACCCAAACTCTACTACGCAGAATTTCCCAGCAAAGAACAACAAAGCAAGTATGTTTTTCAAGGTGCAGTAGCAGTATTATTTTTAACTTCTATAGTTTTAATTGCCTTGGGGGTTAGCTAAAATTTTCAGCTTCGGTATTTGTATCTAATCGTCATTCAAAATTTCTCTTAATCAACCCTGGTCAGTTTCGCCAGGGTTTTTTTCTAGTCCATTGGCCGTAAGCAGATAATATAAAGTAGAAATTGCCATCCTACTAGCTATTTTTCCCAGTAATGGATAGTCCTTCTACTATCAGCGATGGTGTATAACAAGAACCATTCCAATCCGCATCTCCACCCAGTTGTACCACTTGTTTCAGGGCTGTGTAGACGTTACCTGCCACCATTGTATCCTTCACCCGGCCAATTACTTGACCATTTTTGATGCGATATCCCAAATCAACGTTAATAGAAAAATCACCAGATATTCCGCTACAACTACCTAACATTTGATCGATAATTAAGCCATCGTCCATTTTCTTAATCAAGTTTAAGAGGGAAAGATCACCGGGTTGAATCAGAAAATTAAATAGCCCAGGAGTGGGATAACTACCTAATCCAGGACGAAAACCATTACCAGTGCTACCGCTGTTTAATTGTCGTCCAGTAGTGCGATCGCTATAAAAATTCCGTAAAATCCCATTTTCGATAAATATTAAGGACTGGGTAGGTTGACCTTCATCATCAAAGGGACAGCTATAAGGACCTGATTCGGGGTTTTGATAAAGGGTAAGCGTGGGGGCAATTACTGGTTTACCCAATCTATCTACCCAAGGGGAAGCTTTTTCTAAGATGTGTTTACCATTCAAAGCGGATTGTACAGTTCCCCACAACATATCTGCTGCTTTGGAAGTGAACAATACAGGACAACGACCACTGGGACTAGGAATGTTTTCTTTAGCCCAATTTAATCGCTGTAAAATTTGGTTGGCTACTTTCTCTGGATTGAGTTCATAGCGTTGAGTTTGGCCATCAGCAACACTGAGAAAATCATCACCTCTCACCCATTCCGCTGACATATAGCAACTGAGTGTGGTGTCAGTGTAGTGAGAATCTAAACCTTTGCTGTTAATCAGTCTGGTGTTTTCTATATCGCATTCCCAGTCACTATGACAAAGAATATCTGGATAGGCATCACGAATGAGGGCGATCGCTTCTTTGCCCCAGTTAATCAATATCTCTACGGATACAGATGTGCCTAAATCCGGGTAAGATTGCCCGGCATGATTCCCTAATTCTGCTGTTTCTGGTGGATTTAATTGACTCAGCGCCAAAGATTTCTCCACCATAGCTTGGGGATCAACATCGCCATAGGCTACCGTCAAACCGGGACAACCATTCTGCCATAGCCGCAGGGCTGTACCCTCAGCTTGACTGGTTTCTAGTTGTTTAAGACGGTTGGCTTCAAAAAAAACTGGTTGAGAAAGCGATCGTGACTGATACACTTCCGCAGCCTCAGCACCAGACTTGAGGGCAAGTTCTAGCAGTTGTTCCGCCAGTGTATCTTGTAACAAATTTGCAGAACCCATGTCCCTTTATGAATGATGGATTTTGGATATATAGCGGTATGCACTTGAATGAGATACTAATTTTCATCACAGAAGCTGACACCAAAATGGTTTTACCCCTGACTGCTAACCGCTGAAAGTTAAAATCTGCTATAAACCGCTTAACAGATGCAGTCCATTATCCCATTAGCGTGTCACAAACAGTTACAGTTTTTTATGGTAAATTGATTTCCTGTAACAGCCAAAATCCCGCAAAATCTTGGGATTGGGCATCTGACTGTACACCAATAAAATGCACCCCATTGGCTTGTTCCTTAGCGACAGCAAAGCCTTGTGCTTCTGCGAGAAGTTCGGGAGTACGGATATTAGCCACAACCCAACTTTCCGTAGCGCCTGTTTCTAAAATCAATCTGTTTCCTTGCTTGGTGTCAAAGTGCAAATAAGCCATTTCTAAACCAGACATCCAACCCGCTATCGGTAAAGCTCGGGGTGAGAAAATCAAAATCCCTGGAATCCGAGTTTCTGGGGATAGCTGCGCCAACTCTAGGGGAAAAGCTTCACCAAAGCCAATTTCCCAATCTGGCATCTCTGCCAAATCACTAGCCTCCAAGGTAACAAAAGCCCATTGTTTTCCTTCTAAGGCATCTGGTAACCGCTGGGGTAAAGGCCTCTCTAAACGCACGGAAGGATTAGCTACTCCCTGATATCCCGGTTCTTGGGGATAAACTTCCTTCATGCGTTGCTGTATCCACTGATTGAGAACCAAAGTCCGCCGACTTGGTACAGCGGGTACTCCTACATCCTCGCAGGATTTGGTAATCATGTTATTCATTTGGCGGCGAAAAAAGCGGATTTTGGTAGGCACTGCACCGGCTTCTTCGATAGCTTCCTGGATTGCTGTTCGCAGCCAACCTGAATTTACCTGGGTACTTGAGCAATATTTAGCATAGCGAAACAGAGAATCAGATTGTGTACCAATATCTACAGGACTTTCACAAACTAACATTTCCCAGACTTTTTTTTGATTTTCGTCCAAAATCGGACGGGAGTAAAAATCGAGTTCCCAATACATTTTTCTCTGACTGCCCATGTTTTATTAGTAAAAATCTGATGATTTAATATTTTGATGTTTTAACTTTACCAATTTACAGGTAGCTTTACTACAAGCGAATACATTAGACTCTTGATTCGTCAAAAGTTAGATTACGGATTAGTGGTGGGAACTCCTCGCTTACGGTCAACCAGCGCTGTAGACGACTGGTGAATCCTCAGGGGGAAAGGGTGGGGTTCTTGTATTTCACTCAACCGAAAACCCCTATAGGTAGTTTACTTAGTTTCCATCCAATTATCTCCTACATGAATATCAACCACTAAAGGCACAGATAAAGAAACAGCATTTTCCATCACTGATTTAATTTGTGGTTGCAATTCTTCCCACTCTTGGGGAGGAACTTCAAACACTAATTCATCATGGACTTGCAATAACAACCGCGCTTGATATTTCTTTAAAACTGCATGGAGTTGCACCATGGCTACTTTAATAATATCCGCGCTAGAACCTTGAATTGGTGCATTGGCAGCAGAACGCAGTAACCCGGCATCATAAGCACCTAAATTCTTTAACTTCTGCAAATTAATATCTTCCAATTTGCTCCCTTTTAACTGAAGCAAACTATTATTAGTAAATTCAAAATAACGTCGTCTTCCCAAAATTGTTTCCACATAACCGTTAGCGATCGCCTGTTTCTTAACTTCTTCCAAATATTTAAATACTTGGGGATATCGTTGATTAAATCGCTTAATAAACTCATTGGCATTAGCTTTATCTATCCCCGTTGAGTGGGCAAATTTAAGAGAACCCATCCCATAAATTACACCAAAATTAATTGTCTTCGCAAAACGTCGTTCTTCTGATGTTACTTCTGCTTTTTCAAAGACTAATTTTGCAGTCACAGTATGAATATCTTCATTTTGCTGATATGCTTGAATTAATATAGGTTCTTGACTCAAATGCGCCAAAATTCTTAATTCAATTTGTGAGTAATCAGCAGCTACCATTAACCAACCTGATTCTGGTAAAAACGCTTTTCTAATTTGTCGGCTAAAAGCCGTCCGAATGGGGATATTTTGTAAGTTGGGATTAGAAGAAGATAACCTACCTGTAGAAGTTGCAGTTTGGTTAAAATCAGTATGTAATCTTTGGCTTTGGGGATGTACCAAAGCTGGTAACGCATCTACATAGGTAGACTTTAATTTTGATAAAGTTCGATATTCAATCATCGCTTCCACAAATCCAGTATTATCAACCTCTTGAAGTTTTTCTAAAGTTGCTGCATCTGTAGAATAACCAGTTTGAATTTTCCGAGAATATTTGGTACTTAAACCTAATTTATCAAAGAGAATCTGACTTAATTGTTTAGGAGAACCTAAATTAAATTTTTCTCCAGCAATTTCCGTAGCTGTGATTTCTAACTTGGCTAATTCTGTTTTTAACTGCTGTGAAAGTTCTTGGAGATAAGCTGAATTAATGCGAACTCCTGTATATTCAACTTCCGCTAAAACTTCTTCTAACGGTTGTTCCACTTCTACTAATAGCTTATAAAGTATTGGAGTTTCTGCTAATTTTTCCCGTAATTTTGGTACTAATGCAAATGTGGAATAAACATCCATCCCGCAATAATCAGCAACCGCAGGAATACTAATATCAGCAATTGTTTTGCCTTTAGGAACTAAATCTCCATAACTTTTTGCACTTAATCCCAAATAGCGCCGAGATAAATCACTTAAATTATGACTACTATCTGGATTAATCAAATAACTGGCTAACATAGTATCAAACAGCACTCCAGCCAAATTAATACCTTGACACCGCAGAATTAACCGATCAAATTTAGCATTTTGTAAAGCTTTGGGATAATCAGCACTTTCCAAAATTGGCCGTAGTGCTGCTAATACTAAATCTCGATTTAAATTATCGCCATTTTTATGACCAATGGGAATATAAGCAAGTTGATCTGGTTCTGTTCCCCAACAGCAACCAATTCCCACTAAATCTGCATCTCGTGGTTCTAATGCAGTAGTTTCTGTATCCCAAGAAATGGGTATTTCTGGATTTGTGAATTTGCTTAAAAGTTCTACCAATTCTGTTAATTTAGCTGCTGTATTAATAATGCGTGGTTGAATTGGTAAAGCATTTTGTTTTATTTCTTGTGCGGTGTCTTCGGCACTAAAAAACCATAAATCATCATTTGTTTCGGCAATTATTTCCGATACTTTAGGTTGTACAACTTCTCCACCAAACTTTTGCTGTATGTCGTTAATTTTGTCTAAAAATCTTTTAAATTCTAATTTCTCTAAAATCGGTATTAGCAAGTTATTATCAAAACCTGTTAATTGACAATCTTCTAAATCAACTTCTAGAGGAACATCACAAACTATTTTGGCTAAATAGCGAGATTTTTCCGCGTCTTCTTTACCAATAATTAGTTTTTGCTGGGTTGCACCTTTAATATCATCTATAGCTGCATAAATTTCTTCCAGGGAATTATAAGTATTTAATAGTTGTGCTGCTGTCTTTTCACCAATTCCTTTGACTCCCGGAATATTATCTGATTTATCACCACATAAAGCTTTAAAATCAACAACTTGTGTTGGGAATACCCCTAATTTTTCTTTGACTTCTTCTGCTTTAAATTCAGCAATACTATTTGTAGAACGTTTTAATGCTTCTGGAGTAAAATTTAAAACTGTAATTTCTTTATCAGCATCAATTAATTGAAATAAATCCCTATCACCAGAAAGTATCTTAACCTGATATCCCGCCGATGCTGCTTTTTGTGCTAATGTTCCTAATACATCATCTGCCTCATAACCAGGTGCAGTGAGTATAGTTAAATTTAAGCTTTGCAATAACTCATAAAGATTTTCTACATCGGGAATAAAGTCTTCTGGTGTTTCTGCACGTCCGGCTTTATAACTATCATCAGCTTCATGACGGAAAGTAGGTAAACCCAAATCAAAAGCTACTGCTACTGCTTGAGGTTGTTGGCTGGTTATTACCTCCAACAAACATTTGATAAAACCAAAGCAAACACTGGTAGGAATACCTGATTTTGTCCGAAGTCCTCCATCTCTACCTTTAGCAAAAGCAAAGTAGGAACGGAAAGCTAGGGAATGTCCATCTACAAGGATGAATATAGGTTTGTTTATAACTGAAGAATTAAAAGTCAACTGGTTAACCTAATTAGGGAACTATTATATTCTAATTTTTTTCTCCAGATTTAATATACAACATAGTGCTTTAACAGTTTTATATCCAACCGAAAATTACTCTCGCCTATCATAAGATGTTCTATCTGTCAATAGTATATTAGTTCTATATAATTTTTTGGATAATTGCTGTCTAAAAATTCGTCTCGGAACTTGCTGTTAATTTGTAAAGTTTTGTATGATTTTTCGGGATTGATTTCTGCAATAACCATAAATAAAGGCTTTTGAAAATCACCTTGGCAGTCAAGTAGAAAATTGACAATAGTAACCCAATTATGAAATTCTTGATAATTGTAGCAAACTCTCAAAAGTATTGCAAGCTCGTTAATAAATAAAAATTATTTTCAATTAATTCTTAAGAAAATCTAAAGCTGAATTATCATAAATTATGAATATTAAAACTATTATCATGTTTTTATAAGTTTTGATTATATTTTAATTGGAAGTCCCTTAGTTAACAAATTACATTCTTGAGGGATTTCGTTAAGGAATAAATCCTGATTCTGCGGTAATGCGAATCAGTTACTTGCGTTTATCAATGAAATGACTCATTTCTAGAGCAAATTTAGGATGGTTTTGAGTTAGATGAGCGATCGCATCGGGAGTAATACATCACCTGAGTTCGGTGTTAGGAGTTTCTCCTTCAAAGACGCTACGCGAACGGAGTTATGATTTTTAAGAGCGAGAGA
>JANMGZ010000022.1:0-4462 GCA_031374905.1 Dolichospermum sp. OTE_70_metabat_362_sub | reverse complement strand
CATTCTTGCTTGTTTTGCTTCCCTAAAGCCTTTTTATGGGCTTTCAGGCATTCTTTTTTTCTATCACACTTTCTGCATGAAGGAAATCCCTGGTTTACCTATCAAAATTAACACACTAGCCCCTACCTCCTTAATTCTTGGCTACAATATTGATTTAATTGAACGCCCAAAGCATCTGATTCTTTACCCGCAGTTTTGGCTGCGGTTGTCAGTGCGGAATCAATTTCTTTTCTGGCTTTTTCAATTTTTGCTCTACCATCTGATGATGCTTCTGCTTTTTTAGTTTCCCCAAGTGCTTGAGAAGCTTTGGCTATGGCTTCACTAAGATGATCAAAGATTTTGATAAATTTGGTTTCAAATTCTTGCAATTTGGGATCTTTTAAATTTAAATCCTGAATAGATTTAGTGACATTTTTCAAATCTTTGGATAATTGTAAGCTTGTTGATACTTGCTGACCTTTTTTTATATCAATCAGTGCTGTACCTTGATTAACAACTGTAATTAATCGCTGACATTGGGTGGTTTTAGTCTCGCTGCAACTAGTAATTAACAAAGCAATGCTCAGGCTAACAGGAGCAATAACTGAATAACGGGAAAACAACATTAACATCCCAAGAGAATTAAAATCACCTAAATAGTAGATCAGAGATTATTAATTCGCAATTACGAATTTCTGTGTTGAGCAGTTTACCAATCTACTGGCAAACCTAATTTATCTAAGGTTTTGCCATCTTGCAACAGTGGTTGAATGTTGCTGTCTATTTGAATTTTACCAGTAGAGAGGACTAACGCCCGTTCGGTTACTCTTCCTAGCCAATGGAGATCATGGGAAGCTATTAACATCACTTGGACAGGTAATTTTAATAATACTTGGGCTAAATGTCTCCGCCATGCTGGGTCTAGTCCGTTGGTGGGTTCGTCTAAGATGAGAATTGCCGGATCTAGGGCTAGAATCGCGGCTAAGGCGGCTAAACGTCTTTGTCCTCCAGAAAGTTCATGGGCAGAACGATGGGCATAAGCCTCTAATCCAAAGTCGGCTAATAGTTGATGGGCTTTATCTTTAGCGGCTATGGATGAAACACCATAATTAAGGGGTCCGAAAGTAACATCTTCCAGGATTGTGGGCATAAATAATTGGTCGTTAGCATCTTGAAAGCTAAAACCAATTTGTTGGCGGATTTGTGGGAGGGTGTTTGGCAAAATGGGGATACCGTTAATCCAGATTTTGCCACTTTGGGGGTGTTTTAAGCCAATCAGATTTTCTAATAAGGTGCTTTTTCCTGAGCCTGTAGCACCCATTAAAGCAACGCGATCGCCTGTTTGTAAGCTAAAAGAAATTTCTTGTAATACGGGTTGCTGGTGTGAATAGGCATATACCAGATTTTGGACTTCAACGACATTGGTATGCGGTTGAGAGAGAGAAATTTGGGGATTAGAAGTTAATGATGTCAAGATTCACCACTCAAATAACAGTAAAGTAAGAACTGAGGGTTAAACAAGTAGCTGTCACCCCGGCTATTAACAGGATAAAACGTTCTTTCGGTTTGAGGGGAGATTCTATGGGTAATTGTCCGTTATATCCACGAGCTACCATCGCTGTATAAACTCTTTCGGCTCTGTCGAGGGTGCGGAGATATAAAGCGCCAATCATTGAAGCACTAGCATAACGTAGCCATCCTGCTGCACCATTTAAACCCCGTAATTGGGCGCTGCGCTGCATTTGTGTTACTTCTGAAAGTAAGATTTCTAAGTATTGGGCGGATAAAATCAGATTTTCCTTTAATGGTGCAGGTATTGGTAAGCTTTTGAGGGCGATACCTAAACTGTGGGGAGGTAAGGTTAATAAAAAACTATTCATGGTAATTAAACAAATTAAGGAACGCACAAGCAAAAAACTAGCTCGTTCCCATCCCAATGGTAAAGCCACCAAGGATAGAAAAATTAATTCTGCACCGAGTAAACTGCCTAATTTGCGAATGGGTACTTGTAATATCCAAACCCATAAAAATGCGATCGCCCCATATACTAGTAAATTCGACCAAGTATGATGTTTTAAAAAAGCTGCGCCAATCACAATAATCAGGGACAATTGCAAGCGTAATGGCAAGGAAATTTTAAGCATTCTTCGGTTTTATAACTTTGGCAATTCCAAAAGCCACAGCAAAGCACGCTGTAGAACCGACTAAGCCGGCAATACTTGTCCCAATTTGCCCTATACCTTTAATCTCATAGTCAGCCAAAGGAGTGGGAACTACAACTCTGACTTGTTCCGCTAAGTTGATAAAACCCAGGTTTTCTGCTACTTTTTCTAACCCATCAGGCCAAGCAGAAGCAAATAGAGACAACACACCCGAAATCAGCAAAATACTGACAACGGGAACTAACCAGCCTCTGATTTGCTGTTCTTCACCTGGTAACAAATCTGGACGGGCTGTGGCTAAGTAGGTTAATACACCCCCAGTAATCGCCCCTTCACCAATACCAATCAAAATATGTACACCTGCCATCGTGGGTAAAACTATGTTGGCTGGTGCTGTCCCAGACAGGGCTAATTCAATGGCACAAGCTACAGCGGCGACAACTACGCTCACTCCGGCTGCTATGCCCGCTGCTAGGGGTAAACGCCTTTGAGAACCGCCCAATAGTCGTTGTAAGGTTTGGGTTAATCCCCATGCTACCCACACGCCGATTACTCCCATGTTTAAAATATTTGCACCTAAAGCGGTAATTCCACCATCAGCAAATAGCACGGCTTGAATGATTAAAACTGTGGCAATACATAACATTCCCGCCCAAGGACTACCTAAAATAATCGCAGCTAAAGCCCCTCCTAATAAGTGGCCGCTAGTGCCTCCGGCTACCGGAAAATTAATCATTTGCGCGGCAAAAATAAAGGCTGTGGTTAGGCCGAGAATGGGGGCGCGGCGAATACCAAATGCTGTTTGCGATCGCTCGAAAGCCACAAATAAAGCGGCTGCACTGGCTAAACTGGTGGCTGCGGCAACTGGTACAGAAACAAATCCATCGGGTATGTGCATGAGATTGGTGTTTTTTTAATGTGTTTTTTGCAAACTAATTGTAAGTAATATAACGACTAATAAAATTAATAGCAAACTACAATTTACCTATTTTGACAATGCCCTATGGGTGGATTTTTTGGAATTTTATTTAGGGTTATTTTGTAATAAAAAATACGTCAAATTATATATTTATTTTTTAAATGGTTAATATTTATAAATCTTTATGACATATTCTCATAATTGTTCGTGATCATGAATTTATTAATTTTTTAGAAAATGCTAACCAGCTAACTTCTCAAGCATCTGCAATTATCACTTAAATGTAAAGCTTTAACAGTCGCTCTCCCATGGGGTGTTTTACCCACAATTTTTCATCCATTTTTTGTTAAGAAAAAATGCTCAAACCAAACTTGAGTCTGCGGGTTAAATAATTGAACTATCTCACCTGTTTGTGACCTGAGTTCGACATAAGATAAGTTGTGGAAAACTCACCCCAAGTAGGAGTCTCAAACCCTTATTCTCTCGCTCTTAAAAATCATAACTCCGTTCGCGTAGCGTCTTTGAAGGAGAAATTCCTAACACCAAACTCAGGTGTTTGTGGATCAATATTTGTTATTTTATCGTTAGCAGATAATATCAGAATATGCTTTCAAATTATAATACAGTGATCCGTCCATCACTGCGAATATAAAGAGAGCGATCGCCTGGATAATCTCGACTATTTGGCCGAATTTCTAAAACCAAAGTCCTTGAATTGGGTTTAGATACAACACCTTTTACGTATCTTCCCCCATCATCCCAAAACATCAGAGAAAATTCATTTAATTCTTCTCCTCCTAAGTCAAATTGGAATTTTTCTCCAGGTTTTAAAGTCATTTTTCTCATTTCTGGCAACTGTTCCAATTTCACATCACCATAACTGCGGTTAACAACTTGCACCCGAATATATTGTCCTGGTTTAAAATGAAGCGGTGCAGGACCACAACTGGAAGCACAAGTTTTTGCTAATGTCACATTAGAATTAATTAATGTTAATAGCAAAGTTGTAGTTAACAATGTGGCAGAAATTGCAAATCTCATATTCATAATTTTTACACCTTTATTTATAGTTTAACCTGAGTTCGACATAAGATAATTTGTGGAAAACTCCCCCCAAGTAGGAGTTTCAAATCCTTATTCTCTCGCTCTTAAAAATCATAACTCTGAACTCCGAAATCAGGTAGTTTAGATATGCTGTAAAAACTCAACTTCAGGTAATAAAGGATCATTAACAATCCCCACACCAGCAAAACCCCAACGTTTCAGCAAACCTCCTATCTGTGTACTAGCCAGCGATTCAACAGTCAAACGGCTTGCTAAATCAGCAGCATGAGTATTTAAATAACTCAAAGCCTCAAAATCTTCCTTAAACAATAATAAATATCCTGATGTGGCATCATCA
>JANMGZ010000763.1:0-21777 GCA_031374905.1 Dolichospermum sp. OTE_70_metabat_362_sub | reverse complement strand
GGTACTTACTTCTGCTTTTACCAAAAAAGGAAATTGATAGAAACCAGCCAAATCTAGCAATGGCGACACCACGACAAGCTTAACAATTTCTTCAAGGGGCGCTTCCTCTTGACTGAGATATGTATAATTGCGACTGAGTCGATCGAGTCCTTGAAGTTCCGCTTCGGTTAGAGTCGGTACATTATTTAACCATTCATCAAAAAAGCGATCGCTAGAATTGAGTCTCAAGCCAAAGGTTTGACGGAGATTGCTAAGGGTAAGGCTACTAGCATTTGTAATCACAGTTAAATCCTTGTAGTATTTACATGAATTTTAGAAGTCTAGGAATTTGATTTAGGTTCTAATACTTAATATATGATACATACGAGGAAAAGAGCGATTCCTACGGAGCGCTTCGCTATCGGCTTTAGGAGAGGGATTTTTGAGGCGATTTGCTCCGCAACGCAAGCTAACGCTGTATAACAAAGAATTAAATTGGACAATATTGTGATATTTTGGTTTTGAGTTGGGGGCGATCGGTCTATATAAAATAATTGGCGCAGACAATATTCTGGTGTTGAGTTGGGAGGCGATCGCTTTTTAACTCAGAGTGGATGGATTTAGCGAAAATGCTAGAGTGATGATATTGATGGGGCTAAGTTGACCTATGACCATTGCAACCGAAATACCAATACAACAGCAGTTACTAAGTTTTGACGATTTTATCGTCCGTTATGGTGACAGTAACCGCTACGAGTTGATTGATGGAGAGGTGTTTGATTTGGAACCAACAGGATACCATGAAGAAGTTTCAGCTTTTACAACCACAAAAATCTGCGCCCAAATTGATGCAATAGGTTTAAATTGGTTTGTCCTTCAGCGAGGATTGCTACGTCCTTCTAACTTGGGTATGACAGCATTTCGACCTGATGTTATGGTTATCGATCGCAATGAACTTGTAAAAGAACTACTTTGGAATGACCAATCAATCCTCACGCTGGGCAGTTCGATTAAATTTGTGATGGAAGTAGTTAGTAGCAACTGGCAAAACGATTATGCGCGTAAAGTCGAAGACTACGCAATTTTAGGTATTCCTGAATATTGGATTGCGGATTATGCGGGTCTAGGTGGGACTCGACATATTGGGAAACTGAAACAACCTACTCTTTCCATTTGTACGTTAGTGAAAGGAGAGTATGAAATTCAGCAGATTCGAGGCAATCAACCCATTACTTCGCCGACATTCCCAAATTTCAAACTGACAGCCGAACAAGTTTTAAAGGCTGGCAGATAAAGTGCTTTAAGCCATGTTTACTTAGGAGAAAATATTTACAGGGGTTTGCTAAGGCGATTTGCTCCGCAACGCAAGCGATCGCATATCTTGTAGGATGCGTTAGCGATAGCGTAACGCATCAGCCTCTAGAATCAACTGAATTATGGATTATCTACTAGATTTGAGTAGACTAATCAACAAATCCGAATTGCATCATTCAATGACCAGCTACCGCAGAAGCAAGATTGAGGGAGGCACATACTTCTTTACCCAGGTAACACATCACAGACAACCGTGGCTTTGCATGGATGTCGCTCGTCCTTTGCTGCGCTCTGCATTTCTCAAGGTTCGTGAAAAATATCCGTTTGAGATCAATGCCATTGTCTTGTTACCTGACCACATACACTGCATCTGGACTCTACCACCCAATGATAGTGATTATGCAACTCGTTGGCGATTGATTAAAAGCGATGTCACCAACCAAGGAGCATCTGTGCTACAGTTGCAGGCAAACCGGAGTGAATCACGGCAAAAACGGAGAGAGAGCAATTTTTGGCAGCGACGATTTTGGGAACATTGGATTCGAGATGATGCTGATTTTGCGCGACATTGTGATTATATTCATTACAATCCAGTAAAACATGGGTTATGTCAGCGAGCAATGGATTGGAAATATTCAAGTTTTCACCGATATGTAGCACAGGGTATTTACTCGATTGATTGGGGAATGGAGGTGGAATTAATACCCTTGTTAGAGGTTTGGGATCAGTGAATTGAGGGTTTTGGGTGATGCGTTACGCTGACGCTAACGCATCCTACAAGATTGTGCGATTCCTACGGAGCGCTTCGCTATCGCATTACCAAGCAAGAATTATGAATTATTTGGTCAATATATTGTAATCTTATCTCTAATGGTGAAGCCGTCATGCTGCCAAAATACGGTATTTTGTAATTACATTATGGTGTGAGCTTGCCAAATTGCACCTGGGGCAAAAAACTTTTAAATTTAGAATTATGAAAGCAGTTGGGATTGATTTAGGGACAACAAATTCTGAAGTAGCAATTGTCGAAAACGGACAGGTGCGGGTATTGCCAGGAGAAGATGGCGACCTGATTTTACCCTCCTGCGTAGGATTTAGCGATACGGGTAAAGTGCTAGTGGGACGAGAAGCACTGCGTCAATATGCTGCTGCTCCTGAACGCACCGTGAAATCAATTAAGCGCTGGATGGGAACTGACCACAAAACCACTTTAGGAGATAAAGAATACTTACCTCATGAAGTTTCCGCTATTATTCTCCGCGCCCTCAAACAACGGGCTGAGAATGCTTTAGGAGAAACAATTACCCAAGCAGTAATTACCGTTCCCGCTTACTTTACAGATGCTCAACGCCAAGCAACTAAAACCGCTGGAGAGATTGCTGGTTTGGAGGTACTGCAAATTATCAACGAACCAACAGCAGCCGCTTTAGCTTATGATTTGCGTTCCGAAGAGACAGAAAGGGTTTTGGTTTATGACTTGGGGGGTGGGACTTTTGATGTGTCAGTAGTGGAAATTACAGGCGAAGTCACAGAAGTATTAGCAACTCATGGTAATAACCGCTTGGGTGGAGACGATTTTGATAGGTTGTTGCAACTCTATTTAGTGGATCTATTTCGTAAACAGCATGATGTGGATGTTCCAGATGATGCCGTCACCCAAGCGCGTCTTTTACGAGCAGCCGAGCAGTTAAAAATTGATCTGAGTTCCCATGCTTTTGCCACAGTTCGAGAAGCCTTTTTAGGTAGTAAAGGTAAGTCTGCACTCCATCTAGAGACAGAAGTACCGCGAGCAGATTTGGAAAAGTTGATTCGCCCCCTATTAACAGAAACCTTAGAGGCAATTGACCGCGCCCTCACCGATGCAGACCTATTACCCGGTGATATTGACCGAATTATCTTAGTTGGTGGTTCGACACGCATTCCCCTAGTCCAAGAAATGATTTCAGAACATCTGGGACAGACTCCCAGTGATGGTATTCAACCCGACCTTTGCGTGGCCTTGGGAGCAGCTTTACAAGCTGGGGTGTTGGTAGGTGAATCTGTGGATGCCATTCTTGTAGATGTGATTCCCCATTCCTTGGGTATTGCTGCGGCTGTGACTACACCAATGGGGATTATGCCCGGTTATTTCAGTGTGATTATTCCCCGTAACAGCGTTGTTCCCGTTTCTCGTTCTCAGGTTTATTACACCGTGTCCGATGAACAAGAAGTGGTAGAAATTGAAGTTTTTCAGGGAGAAAATGCGATCGCCCAAGAAAATGTGCCGCTAGGTGATTTTAGAGTCGAGAACTTACCACCCAAACCCGCAGGAGGTATTCAAGTTGAGGTTCACTTTGACTTTGATATCAATGGCATTCTCACCGTCACTACGACTGAGAAAGGCAAAGGACAACAGGGAACGCTAGTAGTCAATAATGCAGGGATTGAGAAACTTTCTAGCCATGAATTGAAGCAAGCAAGGGCAGATTTAGATGCCTTGTTTGAAGTTGATGAAACTATCGAAATCTCAGCAGAAGATACTGTTTCAGCCGGAGAAATTGCTCCAGAATTAGCAGCACTTTTAGACCGCGCTCAACAAACACTTCCCACCCTAGATTCTGAACAAGCAGAGGAATTACAAGACTTATTAGCCCAGATTGAAAATGCGAGCGCTAACAACAGTGCAGAATTATCCCAGTTGCAAGAAGAACTTTCTGATTTTCTTTACTACGCTAGTACGAATGATGAATAGGGAATAGAGAGTGGTAATTATGAAATGTCCTGTTTGTGGAGCAATTTATCGTCCGATAAAGGTAGCAGGGGCGCAAGGAGGAGAAACTGACAGCCAGACATCTCCATTCCCTCCCCAATCTCCAACTTGTAGACGCTGCAAAGCTGATTTATCCGACTTGATTACTCTGCATGATCAAGCCATTTGGTATCACAGACAATCACTGCATTTATTGTCAACAGGGCGTTATCTAGAAGCAGCAACGCACAACAATCAGGCTTTAGCTTTGTATTCCAGTCATGCAGATTTTCATGCCTTAGCGGGTAAATTATCGGCATTGCAAGGAGAATGGAGAGATGCGATCGGATCTTGGCAACAAGCGCTCAAGTTAGACTCAAAAAATGCCGTTGCTTGTGATTGTCTAGAAATGATCAAGCTAGTACAACACGGCGTAAATTAAGCAACCATTAAAAATACCGAAAAAGCCTGTTTAATCTGCTTTTTTAATTTTTAATTCCGAGAAAGCGGTACTAGTCAGTAACTCCTAAACAAGGTGCGTTAGGGAACGCACCTTACAAAACATTAACTGTCAGTTTTCATCTTCCAACCTAGTTTCACAACTTGACGACTGCGTGCAATTACTAAAGAATCATCAGGGACATCTTTCGTCACCGTTGAACCTGCGGCTATGTAGACATCATTCCCCAAAGTAATAGGTGCAACTAAAACACTATTAGAACCGGTTTTAGTGCGATCGCCTATAATTGTTTTATGCTTCTTCACACCGTCATAATTAGCAGTAATAGTTCCCGCACCCACATTTACCTGAGTTCCAGTGGTGGTATCACCTAAATATGATAAGTGTGCTACATTGGTGCGATCGCCTAATTGGGTATTTTTCAACTCTACAAAATTACCAATTCTGCAACCGATACCCACCTCTGTATGACCACGTAAATGAGCATAGGGTCCAATTCGACTTTGAGATTGAATAATACTATCTGTGACTACAGAATAGAGGACAGTGACATTTTCACCCAACTCACTATTTTCAATTAAACTCCCCGGACCAATGCGACTACCACGTTGAATTATGGTTTTTCCGCGCAAATGAGTTTGAGGTTCAATAATTACATCTGGCTGTAATTCCACCGTTTCATCAATAGTAATACTGTCCGGATCAATTAGCGTTACACCTGCTAACAACCATTTTTCCTTAATCCGTGTTTGCAAAATATCGTTAGCTGTTGCTAATTGCAATCTATCATTAATTCCCAGGATTTCTTGATCATCTTCCACATCTACAGCCATTACCTTACCAACCTGAGTTACAGCGTCAGTTAGGTAATATTCCTTTTGGGCATTATTAGCTTGTAAATGTGGTAAGATTTTAGCTAAAGCTGGCCAACGGAAACAGTAAATACCCGCATTAACTCGATTATTTTCTCTTTGGGTAGGAGTACAATCTTTATCCTCAACTATTTTTTGAACAATACATTCACTGTTCCGAAAAACTCGCCCATAACCTTGAGGATTTGCTAATTGTGCAGAAAGAATAGTACAAGAATTTTGATTTTCTTGGTGAGTTTGTAAGAGGTTTTTTAAAGTTTCCGTCCGTAACAAAGGGACATCACCATTCAAGATTAATAAATCTCCAGTGTAACCTTCAAGGTAGGGAAGTAATTGTTGGATAGCATGACCTGTGCCTAATTGTACAGTCTGTTCCACAAACTCCACACCATGAATTGAATCCATAGCTGTTTTTACTTCCTGGGACTGATAGCCCACAATTACTAATCTGCGTGAAGGTAAAAGCGGTTCAGCACTTTCAATAACTCTCTCTACTAAAGATTTACCACCTAAAGAATGTAAAACTTTAGGTAGATTAGATTTCATTCTTGTACCTTTTCCAGCGGCGAGAATTGCTACAACAACCATAGTTATATATCAGTAAATTTGCGATAAATGCTTTTTTGATTTGCTTTCTTCTAGGTGAGATCATATCAGTGAATGATCTGACCTGGAAGCTTCATGGATATTTTAGATGACAAAGAACCTATCCTAGCATTTATGGTAATGCTCTCAATTAATAAGAATATATTAAACCTCGTAAGGTGACAATTTAACATAGTTAAATTACTAGAATTTTTGAATTATCTAATAACGGTAGCGAGTTTTGGTAATTTACCACAAACAACTTGAAAAGATGGAGGTATATTTTTATCTAAAGAAATTGAAACCACTTATTTGTTAATTTTTTAACACTAGATTTAAAATATGCCTAATTTTTGGCACATTTTGAATATTTTTTGGCTTCCTCAACAATTTTAGTTTGTAAGTGATGTATCCAAGTTTCAATATTTATTTTTAGGCACAAACTCGATATACTTAATTCAATGAGCATAAATATATCTAATCAGGAGAAATAATGAACTTTGAAGAAGGATTACAAATTTTAGATACAGTTGTACTTAACAAAATCAACAGACACCTAAAAGATGTAGAAATAATTGTTCTTAAAGGATCTTGGCAAGGTCTGAATTATGATGAAATTGCCAATAATGAAGGTTATGCAGCTAAATATCTCCGTCAAGATGTGGGGTTCAAATTGTGGAAATTACTTTCAGAAGCATTAGGAGAAGAAGTTAATAAAACTAATTTTCGGGCAGCCGTTGAACGTTCAAATCTTAAAAATAACAACATTCTGCCAATAGAATTACATCAAAATATTTCCAATACTATTAAAAATGGATTTGTGCCAGAATATCCCAAAGGTTCAGTACCTCTAAATTCTGTATTTTATATTCAAAGAACTTTAATAGAAGAACGTTGTTATGATACAATTCTTCAGGCTGGTTCTCTGATTAGAATTAAAGCCCCAAATCAAATGGGTAAAACATCCTTACTTGATAGAATTATTGCTCAATCAAATCTACAAGGTTATGATACAGTACGACTCAACTTTTTGCAAGCAGAAACAACCGTTTTTAATAATTTAGATAAATTTTTGCGGTGGTTTTGTGCTTATGTTAGTCATAAATTAAAATTACCTTCTTTATTAAATGAATCTTGGGATGAATATAGAGGTAGTATTATTAATTGTACCACATATTTTGAAGATCATATTTTAGACAACATCAATAATAATTTAGTTTTGGGATTAGATGAAGTAGATAGAGTTTTTCAATATCCTGAAATTTCTCAAGGTTTTTTTGCCATGTTACGTAGTTGGCATGAAGAAGCTAAAACTGTAGAAATTTGGGAAAAATTACGATTGGCTGTAGTCCATTCCACTGAAAATTATGGTTCATTGGATATTAATCAATCACCATTTAATGTTGGATTAGTAGTTGAACTAACAGAGTTTACCAAAGAACAAATAGAAGTTTTAGCCCATCATCATCAACTTGATTATCATCAAATCCAAGTACAGCAATTAATGTCTCTAATTGGTGGACATCCATATTTAATTAGATTAGCACTTTATCATCTGGCACTTGGAGATATAAGTTTAGAACAATTATTAAAAAATGCGCCTACAAATGCTGGAATTTATGAAGAACATTTGCGGCGTTTTTTGCATACTTTTAAAGTCAATCCTCATCTAACTCAGGCATTTATTCAAGTAGTTACAGCCACTGAATCAGTTAGCATAGAAACAATGCAAGCATATCAGTTATATAGCATGGGATTGGTTCACAGAGTCGGCGATAAATTAACTCCAAGTTGTCAGTTATATCAACAATATTTTCGGGAACATTTGCCCAATTAAAACCAATATTTGCCTGTATGAAAATTTCTACTAACGTCTTCTATTTGCACAAGATAAAGGATAACGTTTACCTCTCCAGGTAGTCCAACCATTAGCCCGACCTGAATTAGCATTATATCTTAAAAACCAATTATCTTGTTCTTGACCTAAATAACGAATTGAGAGAGATGTTGAATTTGCGGAACGTTTTGCTAGTGGCACCCATGCACTACCATTATCACTGAACTGTCCGACAACCTTCACACCTGATGTAGTCCTACAGACATCACCATCACATTGAGTTTGCGAATCATCAACTACAAGCCACTGCATTTTGGCACTACGACCGTCAATATTACAATCCCATGAGCCAAAATACCACTGAGTAACCGCCTGAGAGGCATTAATTGTCCCAGGATTAAATAATATTCCCGAAGGAATCAGCACTAAACCTAACAAACACTTTTGGAGTAACTTCATAATTTTGATTGATGAAATAAATTGATAAAACCTAATGAAAATCACTATTGGCTAGGACAGTCTGGACTTGGCCCTTTTAAAGAAAAGCTATCAACTTGCACCCAACTATCTTGTCCTAAAACCCATAAACCTGTAAAGATATTATACGTTGAGGCGTTACCAGTTCTAAATTGTAGCGTCAATTTTGTGTATTGTGGCAAACTACCAAACTTGAGTTCAGACCAAACTTTCTGTTGACTATCACGCACTCCGAAATATCCATCTGTAACATTGCCTGATGTTCTCACATAAGCCTCTAAAATATAGTTAGAATTTGGTTTGAGCCGTACTTGTTGACGAATGCCATTCCAATCAGAAACATTTCGCATCCAAGCATTATTTTCACCTTTAAAACTATATCCTTTCTTAATATCAAAACCTGCACGTCCTTCAGTTTGCCAATAAGATGATGGCTGTTGTTCAAAATCAAGATTGCTATAAGGTGCTGCACATGAGGCTTGTGCTTGGTTGATGCCAATGTTGGTTAGGAAAATGGAAGTTATAGCCACTTTAAAAATTTTAGTTAATAAGCCTTGAGTCCGTAAATTTTGGGTCTGATGTAATTGAGTTAATGACATAATATTTTTGACCTTTTTAATATTGAAAATTTTTGATATAGTTGGGTTTCCTTATGTCAACCCAACCTACTTTTATTGTGCGCGGTATATCATACCAGCAGCATTAACTACCCAAGGATTACCAGTAGCATCAACGGCAATTTCTACGGCAGCACCGGGAACTAAATCCCAATTTGAACCGTTTTTAGAAAAGATTTCATAACCACTATTTCCATTATTTGCACAACCTAAAACCCAAACTTTATCACCACCAACGGCGATTTTTTTGGCACAACCAGCAACTTGTTTCCAAGGATCACCTTTTTTTATAATGTTTCCATTGGTACGAGAATTGATGTTACGAAATATGCCGCCCTGTGCGTTCACTGCCCAAACAATATTCTGAGAATCAACGGCTAAATCTACCGCTGCACCTGGTATTAAATCCCAATTTGAACCATTCCAAGTAAAGATTTGATAACCACTATTGCCATTATTTGCACAACCTAAAACCCAAACTTTACCACCACCAGCCGCGATTTTTTTGGCACAACCGGGGACTTGTTGCCATGAATTACCACTTCTTTGAAATATTTTGCCATCAGAACTTACAACCCAAGGAGTACCATCAGAATTAACAGCTATATCTGTGGCTGCACCTTCAACTAGATCCCAATTTGAACCATTTCTAGAAAAGATTTGATAACCACCACCGCCACCACTGGCACAACCTAATACCCAAGTTTTACCGCCTCCAGAGGCAATTTTCTTGGCACAACCGGGGATTTCTTGCCATTGTTGTCCGACGGGTTGGGTTTCTGGTGGGGGTGCTACTGCTACACCAATTATTTCATATTCAACTACATAAATATTTCCTTCATCTGGGTTGTAAACAATTTTTGTTTTAATGCCTCCACCTTCAGATTCATTAACAGTTAAACGCCCTAAAAAATCATCTTGACTGCCACTGTCATATTCCCAAAAATTCACATCAATGACGTTAGAGAAATTAAGTTTGAGGTTAGGACGAACTACTTGACCTTTGCTAATATCGTAGTCTTTTCCTGGTGCTGGCCAAACTGCTAAATCTCGCTTTGGTTGATTAGATAAACTTAAATAAAGATCGTCAGGATCTCCCCCACCAGAACTATCAATGGCTTGAGCCATGTCGGGAATACCTGCTATTAGCTTACTGGCTTCGCTTAAATCGCCTGGGAGGGCTGTAGAAATTAGTGCTTGAGTCACAGCAGCCAGTGGTTTAAAAATGGCGTTGAGAATACCAGGACTAATACCAGTAGAGACAGATTTACATTCAATTGCTCTAATAATTAATTGAGCGGCTTGACTGGGACTACCGGAAGTTAAAATTGCTCCAAAAATTAACAATGTGACTAAGTTCTTAGTGATAAAGTTAGGCTTCATAATGTCTTCCTTAATTTGAGATGTTTATGTGTGTGATATCAAACTGTTCCATAACTAAGAGTATGTTCTTTTTTTTGTCTGCTGTCTATACCTAAAAAATCTGTGTTTTTAAGTGATGGTTTTGGAGAAAATCAGTAAATGTCATAAAAAATCAGGTAAATTCCCAAATAGATGTTTTTTCTAGATAAACTCTATAGAATATAGTTATTCAATTTAATTAATTTACTTGGCTTTTACGTCTGAATGAAAAACTAATTTATCAAACTTCAAGCCTTAAACATTATGAAAAATTTTAATTACTATAAACTAGGAGGCAGCCTAGAATATCAGCACCCAACTTATGTAGTGAGACAAGCTGATTCTGATCTCTATGAAGGCTTAATAAATGGAGACTTGTGTTATGTCTTAAACTCGCGGCAGATGGGTAAATCGAGTCTGCGCGTACACACTATGAAGCAACTTAAAGAACAAGGAATAAAATGTGCTTCTGTTGATTTAACCAGAATTGGTAGTCATGTTACACCTTCTGAATGGTATGGAGGATTTGTTTCTGAGTTATTGCGGGGTTTTGGTTTATCTAAAAAAGTGAATTTTGGCACATGGTGGAGAGAACGGGAATTTTTACCTCCTAAACAACGATTAAGTGAATTAATTGATGATGTATTACTAACAGAATTTTCTGGGAAAATAATTATTTTTATTGATGAAGTTGACAGCATTTTAAGAATAAATTTTAAAGATGATTTTTTTGCCTTTATTCGTGCTTGTTACAATCAACGGGCAGATAATCCCGAATATCAAAGGCTAAGTTTTTGTTTATTAGGAGTAGCAACTCCCTCTAATTTAATTGCTGATAAAAATCGTACACCTTTTAATATTGGTCGAGCTATCGAATTAAATGGATTTCAATTAAATGAAGTAGAATCTTTAATGCAAGGTTTAGAGGATATAGTTCCTAGACCACAGGCAATATTAGCAGAGGTGCTAAGGTGGACTGGAGGACAACCATTTTTAACACAAAAGCTTTGTCAGTTAATTTGTACTTCTAGTAATTCATTTTCAGAGTTTCAGGAAAAGGAATGTATAGATGAATTAGTTCAAACTCAAATTATCGAAAATTGGGAAGCACAAGATGAACCCGAACATTTAAAAACTATCAGAGATCGAATTTTGCAAAGTCCAGAAAATCAAACTGGGCGATTATTGGGACTATATCAGCAAATATTAAACTATGGAGAAATAATTGCCGATGATAGTCCCGAACAAACTCAATTAAGATTAACGGGATTGATTGTTAAACAACAGGGAAAATTGCGAATTTATAATTGTATTTATGCAGAAATATTTAATCAGAAATGGCTTGATAAAGTATTAGCAAATATTCGACCTTACTCTCAAAATTTAAATATTTGGCTAAGTTCCAATTTAAAAGATGAGTCACGGTTATTGCGTGGTCAAAGTTTGCAAGATGCTCGTAATTGGGCAGCAGATAAAGGTTTGAGTGATTTAGATCGTAAATTTTTAGATGCTAGTCAGGAATTAGAAAAGCGAGATGTGCAGAAAAAATTGCAAATAGAAGCAGAAGCATCTGGAATTTTAGCAACAGCAAATGATGTTTTATTGGTAGCTAATCAAAAAGCTAAAAAGCGGATTCAGACAGGAGGAGGAATATTAGCAATTACCATAGTTACAGCGGTAGCTACTGGAGTTTTAGCAAATACAATGATTAAGGATATACAAATAGAAAAAATCAAATCTTTGAGTATATCTTCCTATGCTTTATTAAACTCAAATAGAGAACTTGATGCTTTGATTGCAGCCATAAAAGCAGCTAGGCAATTAAAATCAGCAACTTGGGCAGATACTAACACTAAAGAATCGGTAAAATTAGCATTACAAAGAGCAGTTTATCAAGTCAGAGAACGAAATCGTTTAGAAGGACATAATGATGCAGTTAGAAGTATGAATTTTAGTCCAAATGGTAAAATGATTGCTACTGCTAGTGAAGATAATACAGTCAGACTTTGGCATATTAATGGCAGAAAAATGAGAAAATTTACTGAAAACAATCAAGTTTTCAGAAATATTAAATTTAGTCCAGATAATAAAATTATTGCGGCTATAAGTGCAGATAATACTATCAAAATATGGGGGATAAATGGACAAGAATTAATCACTTTCAAAGGGCAAGATAACCAAGATAATTTCATGAATAGTCTTTGTTTTAGTCCCGATGGTAAAATAATTGCTGCTCCTAATCAAGACAATACCGTTCAACTTTGGAGTATTGAGGGACGAAAAATTAAAACTCTCAAAGGTCATAAATTTCCTATTTGGAGCATCAGTTGTAGTTCTGATGGCAAAAAAATCGTTACGGCTGATTTAGCGGGGTTTATAATGATTTGGAGCGTAAATGGAGAACACATTAAAACCTGGAAAGCAAGTAATCAATCTATTTTCGATGTTAGTTTTAGCCCTGACGGCCAAACCATAGCCACAGCGGGAGGGGACACCACTATCAAATTGTGGAATTTGGATGGAAAAGAACTCAAAACTATTGGTAAACATGATAATTATGTTACTAGTGTTAGCTTTAGCTCAGATGGTCAGAAAATTGTTTCTAGCAGTGCTGACAAAACAATTAAATTATGGAGTATTGATGGTAGAGAATTAAAAACTTTAAAAGGGCATAATAATGTTGTTTTTAGTGCGAATTTTAGCCCTGACAGTAAAATTATTGCCTCTGCAAGTGCTGACAATACAGTTAAACTTTGGAATCTTGATCAAGAACCGAAAACTTTAATTGGACATACTGACTCTGTTTGGGCTGTTAATTTTAGTCCCAATGGTAAAATCATTGCTTCAGCAGGAGATGATAAAACTATTCAACTTTGGAGTATTGATGGTCAAAAACTCAAATCTATTAGTCCAAACAGTAATCTTGATTGGAATCGGATTTGGAACATTACTTTTAGCCCCGATGGTAATACAATTGCTACTGTAGGTTTTGATCAAACGGTTAAGATTTGGAGTCTTGATGGTCAGAATATTAAAACTTTTCAAGGACACAAAGATCAAGTTATTGATGTTAGCTTTAGTCCTAACGGTAAAATTCTGGCAACTGCTAGTTATGATGGTACGGTCAAACTATGGGATATAAATCATCAAGAATTGAGAACCTTGATAGGAAATGGTGGTAAGGTTCGCAGCGTTAATTTTAGTCCTGATGGTATGATGATTGCTTCTGGTCATCATGACGGGACAATAAAACTTTGGAACTTAGCAGGAAAAAATCTGATAACTTTCAAAGGACATAATAGTTATATCACCAATGTTGGTTTCAGTCCTGATGGTAAGATCATTGCTTCTAGTAGTCAGGATAAAACCATCAAACTCTGGAGTTTAGATGGTCAGGAAATCAATACTCTTAAAGGTCATACTGCGGGAGTTACTAGATTTAGCTTTAGTCCTAATGGCAAAATCCTAGCTTCTGCTAGTTCTGACGGCACAATCCGACTTTGGAATGTAGAAAATGGTCAAGAAATTAAAACTATTGAAGGACATGGTTATGCTTTTTTGAATATCAGCTTTAGTCCTGATGGCAAAAAAATTGCATCGGTGAGTGATGATGGACTTGTGGAAATCTGGAATGCCGAAACTCTTGATTTTGATCATCTAATTGATCGGGGTTGTAACTGGTTAGATAATTATCTCAAACACAATTCCCAAGTGAATAATACTGATAAAGATATTTGCAATTAAAAACAAGGAGTTATTTATGAATCGTCGTCAATTATTAACTTTATTTGGAGTTAGCTTTGCTGCTAGTTTATTGTTTTCTTATGAAGCTGTTGCTAAGTTGGTTAATTTTAAAAAAAGCCGTCCAAGAATTAATCGCAGAACTCCTCAAAGAACTACTTTTTATATCCAAGGTAGAGACCTTTATGATCAGCTTGGCAATAAAGTAATTCTGCGCGGGGTTAATAAAATGTCGGTATGGGATGGAGAAGATCCCACTGGCAGTATTTCCTTCCCAGAAATTCGCAAAACGGGAGCAAATACAGTCAGAATTGTTTGGGCTATCACAACTCAACAAGGGACAACAGATATTAATGTATTGGATCAACTCATTGGCAATGCTCTAAATAATCAACTTATTCCCATGATTGAGTTACATGATGCCACAGGAGAATGGAATCGTCTTCAGGCATTAGTTGATTATTGGGTTCAGCCTAATGTTGTGAAATTAATCCAAAAATATCAACAATATCTATTAGTTAATATTGCCAATGAAGCGGGAAATGATCAGGTAACTGAAGCTCAATTTATTGATGGTTATACAACAGCTATTCAATCTATGCGAGCCGCAGGAATCCGGACTCCTTTAGTAATAGATGCCCCCGACTGGGGTAAAAATCTCGGCATCCTCGATGCTACTGCATCTACTCTACTCAAAGCTGACCCAGACAACAATTTGCTGTTTTCAGTACATCTCTATTGGGGCATATCTAATGGTGCTGATGCTAACTTTGTGCGATCGCAGTTGCAAAAGTCAGTTAATCTAGGTTATCCCCTGATCGTCGGTGAATTCTCCAAATTTGGAGCTTATGCTGGTGAAAATAAAAGTGGATGCAGTCCAGATGGAGAAATTGACTACAAAACCATCTTAGAAGAATGTCACAAACACGAAATTGGCTGGTATGCTTGGGAATGGGGACCTGGCAACGGTTATACAGATCCTCTTTGTGCGGCTATGGATATGACTCCTGATCGTTTGTTCAATAATCTCAAGCCAGGATGGGCCACTGAAGTAGCAATTTTTAGCCCTTACAGTATCAAAAATACCTCTGTTACACCTGCCATTATGACTTCCAGGACGTAGGCCGATTCCACTTAAACAATAACGCAATCCAACAAATGCGTTGGGTTTCATGCTATTGCTTCGCAACGCTAACGCTAACAACCTAACTTACAAATCAAGGTTTATTAAAATTTGGACAAGGTATTGCTAGAAAGAATAAATTCGGCAAATTTTTCTGTTAGTTCAGGATTACGCCAACCAGTATCAGCTTCTTTCCTCATTAGTGAAATTGCTACTTCTGGTGTTAAACCACTTTTATAAGGTCTTTCGCTAATCAAAGCATCATAAATATCAATAATCTGAAATACTTGCACTATATAGGGAATTTCATGTCCTTTGATGCCATCTGGATAGCCTGAACCATCCCAGCGTTCATGATGATGGCGGATAATAGGAAGTACACCTTTCATACTCACTAGTGGCTGACAAATTCTTTCTCCAATCACAGCGTGCTGTTTCATGATCTCCCATTCGTCTGGAGTCAGTTTTCCCTTTTTTAATAACACTGCATCAGGAGTAGCTATTTTCCCAATATCATGGAGATAAGCGCCCCAATTCAAATCTCTAATTTCCAAAGGTGAAAGTTGCAAATATGCACCAAATTCAGAACCAATTTTCACCAATCTTTCGCAGTGATTACCTGTATTAGGATCACGACTACCAATAGCTACAGCAAAGAAAAATAATAGTTGATCAGTACCTTCTAAATTTGGATATTTTTCTAAAACACTTGATGTTTTATAAATTATAGAATCGTAACTATTTGTAGTCATATCATATTCAATTTCAGTAGATGACATTAAATTTACCTCTTGAATCACGCAATTACATCAGGATTATGTGACAATTTATGGCAAAGTGAACTTGAAAATTTAAACCCCGGATTTCACTAAAAATTTGTTAAAGTTATAGTAGGTTATTGACTTTTCTGGTTATATACTGATTACATATAAAATTATCATGCCTCAGAATTATTACATAAATATTAATTTTGGTAAAGAGTTTATCTTTAACGATTCTTTAAAATTTCAATAAATATTATATATAGGAATCCTATGTGATTTTTGATAGCTTGCGTGGCGTAGCCATACAAAACTCAGTACACTTTATAGCGGTATGCACTTGAATGAGATACAATCATAAGCCCCCTCTTCGCTTGCGGGTTGGGGGTTGGGGGTGGGGTTCTTGTATTTCACTCAACCAATAACCGCTATAATATTCTAGAATTGTCTTGCCTTGTGGTTACTGAGCGAAGTAATTTCAAGAATCAACCCGGATTCTTATATATGATTTATCTCTAATAACTATCTTAACCATCTTTTGCGCCATTGTGAACTTGATTCCAGAACAGAGACTTGTGCTTCCTCTTGTCGTCGTTTGAGTATCACTTCAGCAGTATCACTTAAAGCAGGATCTCGATAAGGAATAGCAGCACGAGTGAATAAATGTTCTGCTTCAGCTTGGGAAAGAGGGGGTAAATAGGATATGGTTGATTCTTCACTATACTTGAGATGTCCTGCTATCGTGCCTGGGGTACGTCTTCCTACCGGTAATGTAGAACTTATAGTCAATCCAGCAGCTAACAGCGCACTTCGTACAGCCGCAGCACAGGAATAAGTAGCCAGCAAACCATTTTGGTGTAAACACTTCGATACTTTTTGGATAAATTCCACTGTCCATAATTGCGGACATTGTGGAGGTGAAAAAGGATCAAGAAAAATTGCATCTGCTTGAAAATCTGATTCATGTACTTGTAGAATTAAGCTTCTAGCATCACCAATTAATAAGGTAGCTTGAAGATTATCTAGTTCAATTTGATGATTAAAAGCTATTTGAGTTAAAATTTTTAGATAATTGTCACCCCAACCGTTAAATAATTGATGGTTAATTGCGGCTGTTGGTACTGCGGGATTTAATTCTAAACCTATCACTTGCACATGGCAATGGGGATTTACTTCCCAAATCGTTTGCAAAGCTGCCGCGGTATTGTATCCTAGACCATAACAAACATCTAACAATTTTACAAATCCTCTCTTGGCTAAGATTGGTAATCGAGTAGGAATAGCAAACTTTAATAAACTTTCTTGTTTTGCTCCATAGTGACTATGAAAAGCTTCATTAAATTCTGTGGAGAAGAAAGTAAAAGAACCATCTTGTGTTTGTTGGAGTGTAAAATCTTCTAAATTTGACATTTTATCAAAAAGAGGAGGTAGGGGCGCAGGGCCTGCGCCCAGGAAGGATTCACAAAAAAGACAAATATTTTCCCCAATTATCAATTACCCATGAATAATAATCAATTTATTGTTTCTCCACAATGGCTGTTTGAAAATCTCAATAATCCTGAAGTTGTGATTGTTGATTGTCGGTTTTCTTTAGCTGATGCCCAATTAGGAAAACAACAGTATCAAACCAATCATATCCCAGGTGCTTACTATTTAGAATTAAATCAAGATTTATCTAGTCCTGTACAAGAACATGGGGGCAGACATCCTTTACCAAATACCACAGAGTTAGCCGAAAAGTTATCAGCTATTGGGGTGAATTTCCAAAAAACTTTAGTAGTAGCTTATGATGATTCTCGCTTGGCTTTTGCCTCTCGTTTATGGTGGTTATTGCGGTATTTAGGACATGAACAAGTAGCTGTTTTAGATGGTGGTTTTTCCGCTTGGCAAAAAGCAGGTTATGCTATTACAAATGTCATTCCTACTGCTGAAAGAGGAACATTTATTCCCCAAATCCAAGCAGATAAGGTTGTAAATTTTACTTATGTTAAAAATCATAAAGATAGTCCAAATGTGGTTTTAATAGACTCTAGGGAAGGAGAACGCTATCGCGGAGAAAAAGAACCAATTGATAAAATTGCTGGATATATTCCCGGCGCTGTTAATTATCCTTGGCAAGAAGTAACCGATGTTTCTGGGTGCGTAATTACCCAGTCAGAACAATCTCAACGGTGGCAAAATATAGACTCAACTAAAGAAATTTTAGTTTATTGTGGTTCTGGTGTGACAGCTTGTGTAAACTTACTTTCTTTAGCCATAGCTGGAATTCCCACCGCTAAACTTTACGCTGGTAGTTGGAGTGATTGGATTAGTTATTAGTCAGTTCTCAGATCCCCGACTTCTTCTTTGATAATATCAATAAGTGATCAATTAATCCTAGAAGTCGAGGATCTGGTTTTATGTTTTTAGTTATCAGCTACGCTAGATTAAATCTAGGCAATCTGACTATATGTAGTTCAATAGCCTAATTTTTAGTTAAAAAAGTAGAAATTTATGACTTTTGATTACGACCTATTTGTGATTGGTGCTGGTTCTGGGGGTTTAGCTGCTTCTAAACGGGCTGCTAGTTATGGTGCGAAAGTGGCGATCGCCGAATATGATTTAGTTGGTGGTACTTGCGTAATTCGTGGTTGTGTGCCTAAAAAACTCATGGTTTATGGTTCTCACTTCCCTGCCCAATTCCAAGAAGCCGCAGGTTATGGTTGGACAGTAGGAGATGTAAAATTTGACTGGGAACATTTCATCACATCTATAGATAAAGAAGTTAACAGACTTTCCCAACTTCACATCAGCTTTTTAGAAAAAGCCGGAGTAGAACTAATTTCTGGTCGTGCTACCTTCATAGACCCCCACACAGTTGAAGTCAATGGGAAACAATATACAGCCGCGAAAATTTTAATTGCTGTCGGTGGCCGTCCCGTTAAACCAGAGATACCGGGGATAGAACACGCCATTACTTCCAATGAAATATTCCACCTAAAAACCCAACCCAAACATATCGCCATCATTGGTGCTGGTTATATTGGTAGTGAATTTGCTTGTATCATGCGCGGTTTAGGTTCAGAAGTTACGCAAATTATCCGCAAAGAGCAAATTTTGAACGGTTTTGACCAAGATATCCGCACCAGTATCCAAGAAGGAATGACGAATCATGGTATTCGCATTATCCAAAATACTGTGGTGACAGGAATAGAAAAAGTAGATGCAGGACTGAAATTAACCTTATCGGGCGAAAATCAAGAACCAATCATTGCTGATGTATTTTTAGTAGCCACCGGTCGCAGTCCCAATATTGAGGTGCTAGGTTTAGAAAATGCCCAAATTGACTGTGTTCCCAGTTCTCTTGAAGGACCAGGATACAGTACCTCAGATGCAATTTCCGTCAATGAATATAGTCAAACTTGCCAACCCCATATTTTTGCCGTTGGTGATGTCACAGACCGCTTAAATTTAACTCCCGTCGCTATTGGTGAAGGACGCGCTTTTGCTGACAGTGAATTTGGCAACAACCGCCGCAAATTTAGTCACGAAACCGTGGCTACAGCGGTATTTACTACCCCAGAAGCGGCAACAGTGGGTTTAACAGAAGCCCAAGCTAGGGCAAAATTCGGTGATGATAGTATCAAGATTTATCGGACTAGTTTCCGCCCTATGTACTACACTTTGGCAGGTAAGCAAGAAAAAACCATGATGAAGTTGATAGTAGATACTAACACCGATAAGATTGTAGGCGCTCACATGGTGGGAGATAGTGCCGCAGAAATTATTCAAGGTGTCGCTATTGCGGTAAAAATGGGTGCAACTAAAGCTGATTTTGATGCCACTGTAGGTATTCATCCCTCCGCAGCAGAGGAATTTGTGACCATGAGATAATTGTATTTGGTAGTATTTGGTAGGGGTTTAGCAGTAATCATAAGTGTCAACTTAACGTAAAACCCATAGCCCGACTGGGAATGAATTCCCAGTCTAATAGCAAAAGTTGTCTTTTGATGACTAATAATTGTCTATATCTTCAGTTTACTTTAGTAAACTTTAGATATTAGCCTGGAACTTAAGTTCCAGGCGGGTGTGGAAGCCAAACAAATAAGCTATCTGTGGGCTAAGTTGACACCAATGAGCAGTGCTAAACCCTTGTTAGCAATCAGTTGGGGATGATTATAGAGAATTAGTGAAACACAATCTGTATCGAGAATATACAAATCAACCATCACTAACTTCTATAGATAATAGGAAGGATCAATTTCTGAGTCATCATCCATAGTGCGTTCTGCGCGAATTGACTCTATAACGGCTGCAAAATCTGTATCATCTTTAAAGACACCAGCAAATTTCACCCAAGCTGGTTCTGAGGTCTGAAGTGGTACTTTCCATGATATCGCTTCTATATTTTTTAATCTTTCTAAAAATGTAGCTTGAATTTGTGCGATCGCACTTTCTCTTGTGTCTGCTTGTACTCGACAGTCGGGAAATTCTTTAATAGATGCCAAAATCACTCCAGATGTGTGCGATTCTAGCAGCAGTGTTACCTTGAAGTTGGTAAATATATCAGATTCTGCTAACTCTAAGTTGATCATCTTAAATTTTTTGATAGATGAACTATAGGTTTCCACTTGATTATATCATTAATTATGCGATTCCTACGGAGCGCTTCGCTATCGCTTAATTTAAGATCAAGAGCAATTACTGTGGTAGTTGCATAATTTATATGCTTGCTATACTATAAATTGCGTAAATTATACTTAATCACAACTCTTAACCAAGGATAAAACTGAAATCAAAAAATGATCAAATTCATAGACTTGTTTAGTGGGACAGGGGGATTTAGATTAGCAATTGAAAAGATTTGTGATCATTATAAAATTTCATCCCAATGTGTTTTTTCTAGTGATATTGATATAAATGCCCAGAAAATATATGCAGCAAATTTTGGAGAAACACCCATAGGAGATATTACAAAAATTGATGAATATGATATTCCTAACCATGATATATTATTAGGTGGTTTTCCTTGTCAACCTTTTAGTATTTGTGGAGAACTGAAAGGTTTTGAAGATACAAGAGGAACTTTATTTTTTGATATTGCCAGAATTATTAAAGATAAACAACCTTCAGCTTTTATATTAGAAAATGTCAAACAATTAAAAGGGCATCAACAAGGGCAAACATTAAAAATAATTATTAATACATTAAAAGAATTGGGATATTATACAGATTATAATATTCTTAATGCTCTTAATTTTGGCTTACCACAAAAACGAGAAAGAATTTTAATAGTTGGATTCAAAAACCAAAACCATTATCATAACTTTAATTGGCCATTAATCAAAATTCCCATGCAGCCTTTATCAGAAATATTAGAAAAATCCGTTTCTGAATTTTATTACGCCTCAGAAAAAATCAGAGAAAATCGTTTACAAAAAGCCAAACCTGAGCAAAAATATGATCAACCAACAATATGGCATGAAAACAAATCTGGTAATATTAGTATACATCCTTATTCCTGTGCATTGAGAGCAGGAGCATCTTATAATTATTTATTAGTCAATGGAGAAAGAAGATTAACCGAAAGAGAAATGTTAAGATTGCAAGGTTTTCCAGAATCTTATAAAATAGTAGGAAGTTATCAAACTATGCGAAAATTAACTGGTAATGCGATCGCTATTCCTTGTGTTGCTACTGTGATTGATTGTGTAATTAATGCAATATTAGGAAATCTGAATGTTAAAAAAATCCAAGTAGGGGTTTAGCAATGCTTAATGGTGTCAACTTAACCGAAAAATGCCTTATCTGTTAGCTTCCACACCCGCTATGAAATGAATTTCATGGCTAATAGCTAAAGTTTACTAAAGTAAACTATCAATTTCTTGGTATTTTTAGTCATC